>JBAWZJ010000018.1:0-14643 GCA_037143085.1 Parachlamydiaceae bacterium
ATCGATAAGGGTGAGGATGTTCTATGCAAAAAGCTAAAATTTTACTCATTGAAGATGAAGAAGATATTGCCGCCTTGATCAAGCTTCAGTCCGAGCTTGCGGGGTATCGCCTTCTTATTGAAGAAAATGGGATTAATGGATTCCGTACTGTTGAGAGAGAGAAACCGGATCTTGTCATTCTCGATATCATGCTTCCAGGACAAAGTGGACTTGATGTTTGCCGAAAAATCAAGACGAGTCCCGACTTGAAAAATATCCCGGTGATCATTCTTTCGGCAAAAAGTGAAGAGCTTGATGTTGTACTTGGCTTGGAGCTTGGAGCTGACGACTATGTATGCAAACCTTTCTCGCCTAAAGTTCTTTTTTCTCGCGTCCGTGCTGTATTGCGTCGAGGGAAAGAACCGGAAAAAGCGCCTGAGATTCTAACTTTTGGTTCTTTCACTGTTGAAGTAGATAGATATCAAATACGTCGTAAGGACAAACAAATCACACTGACTCTTTCTGAATTTGGTATTCTTCGTCGCTTATTACAAGCGCGTAGCAAGGTTCTTACCCGCAATCAGCTCCTCGATGACATCCAAAATAGTGATGCTTTTGTTGTCGACCGGAATATCGATGTGCATATCGCATCATTAAGGAAAAAACTAGGGCCCAGCTTTCATTGGATCGAAACCGTTCGTGGAGTGGGATATCGTTTTAAGGAAGAGGATGAATAGACCTCTTGCATAACTCAGGGGTCGTCATTTTCGGGATTATTTTGGCCGCTTTTCGATTCAAAAGAACCCGAAAATCGACAGAATCTGAGTTATGCAAGAGGTTTAATAGTAGGGCTTCCTCGCAGACGGTTCCATCGATTGTTGTCGAGTTTGATTTTTAACATTCGATATTTCGACAGCATGACTTTTCCCGGAGTATTTTTGACCGACTTTATCGCTTTTACCTGAGTGAGGCTCACCTCACCTCCTCGGGTGTCTGTATTTTTGCTGAAGCGGAGTGCAAGTTCCGCAGCATCATACAAGGAGTCGAGATCGGGCTCTTCTCCACGAGTCCCACGGATAACAACATGCGATCCTGGGTAGTTGTGTGCATGGAGCCACCAATCAAGTCCATTAGCATGATGGAAAGAAAGCTTGTCATTATCTTTGGCGCTTTTTCCTACCCATATTTCTAATCCTGCTATTGTTTTGTAAACACGGTAAGGTTTGGCTGCTTCTTCCTTTTTTGCAGGAGATCTTTTTGGTGTAGTGGAAGGTTCATTTAGATTGAGGTGATATGTCAGGCAAAACGAGTTTAACTCTTCTGGCGAGGATACTTTTTGGAGGATGCTTAACTGTTCTGTTCGTATAGACAGTTCCTTTTCAGCCCGTTTCAGCTCTCTTTCGGCGTGAGGAATCCCTGATTGAAGTTTTTTGCTTTTTTTGAAGATCTGTTTGAGTTGGTCTTTGATATCCATGTATGGGTCAAGAGGAATAACCACCTCTTTTTCCCCTTGTTCCCAGTCGGCAATGACGATTTGGGACATTCCTTTTTCGATGCGAAACAAGTTGGATTGCAGCAGGATACCTGTGTGGTACACCTGCTGCCATTGGATACATTGATTGAGGATCTCTTTCTTGTTTGCAATCCAGAGATTTGCCTTTTTGATGAACTTTTGTACAGCCCTTTCAGCCTGCTGTAGCTTTTTATCAAATGGCTCTTCGATTGGAAGCATGTTACCTACTAAGATTTTAGGGCAAAGGACTCTCTTTTCAATGCTTCTTGTAGAGCTTGGACTTTATCAGTCTTTTCCCATGTGAAATCGGGATCGTTTCTGCCGAAGTGGCCTCCAAACGCTGTTTTTCTGTATATTGGCCGTTTGAGGTCGAGCATCTCGGTGATTCCTCTAGGAGACAAATCGAAGACAGAAGGGATAATTAAGCTGAGCAGCTCTTCTTTCACGCACCCAGTTCCAAACGTATCAACTTTAACTGATACAGGATGAGGTACGCCGATGGCGTAAGAGATCTGCACTTCACATCGTTTTGCAAGCTTTGCAGCGACGATATTTTTTGCCACATAACGAGCGGCATAAGCTGCTGAGCGGTCTACTTTAGAAGGATCTTTTCCGGAGAAAGCGCCTCCACCATGTCTTCCCATGCCGCCATAAGAGTCCACAATGATTTTACGTCCGGTTAGACCACAGTCTGCAGCTGGACCACCCATAACGAAACGACCTGTAGGGTTGATATAAAATAGTGTATTTTCATCGAGGAAATGAGCTGGAATAATTTTTCTAACAAGAGCTTTCATGTCGCGAGAGATCACTTCGTGGCTGACATCAGGTGAATGCTGCGTTGAGATCACGACAGTGTGAAGACGTTGAGGTGTGTGATGTTCATCATATTCGACAGTCACTTGCGCTTTGGCATCAGGACGTAAGTAGGGGAGAACCTTTGTTTCTCGGAGGTGAGCGAGTTCAAGAACAATGCGGTGAGCCAGCATAATTGGCATTGGCATTAGCTCAGGAGTTTCATCGCAGGCGTATCCAAACATCAATCCTTGGTCACCGGCGCCCTGTTCTTTAAAAAGACCTTCTCCTTCATTCACTCCTTGGGCAATATCAGGAGATTGCTTATTGATTGACAATAGGATCCCGCATGAACTGGAGTCGAAGCCTAAAGCGCTGTCTGTGTATCCGATATCGTGGATCGTTTGTCTGATGATCTCTTGGTAGTTTGGTTGAGCTTTTGTTGTGATTTCACCAGCAACGACGACAAGTCCCGTTGTGACTAATGTTTCGCAAGCCACCTTTGAGTGAGGATCTGCATAAAGGCAGGCGTCTAGTATCGCATCTGAAATTTGGTCTGCGATTTTATCTGGATGTCCTTGAGCAACAGACTCTGAAGTGAAAAGAAAGTGTCCCATGATGTTTAATCTCGACTAACTATTCGGGGGTTAGTATTTTGAAGTACTCCAACTTTTTTTGGAAGCACCCATGACCGAATTTTAAGAGATTATAGAAAAAAGAGTATCTAAATTGCAAGGTAAAACCGTTGTTTTCGCTTCTTTGTTGCTGATTATGATAAACTTATGTGCGTTTGGAGAGGATCTCTCCCCTCGTCAAATTTCTTTTTTTGAGCTGGAACATCTTGTTGACCTGGATTTAGTCCAGATTAGAGGCTTTCTTTATGAAACTGCAGACAAACGATTGGTCCTTGCTGAGGAGCCCAATCTTAAAAGTTGCTGTGTTGGCAGTCCGGCGAAGGGGCGGCGGCAAATCGTTATTTTAGAAACGACAGTTTCTGGTGCTATTTTGGAAGGTGTTGGGCAGCAAGCTAGAAGTCTACCTATTACGTTAACAGGTATACTTCATATCGATGCCAAGCAGGAATTTCCTTTTTCGTTGGAAAATCCCACGATCGTTCAGATAGAGACAATGGATCCATTATCTATTTTAGCTATTGCTGTTGTGCTGATTATTCTGTTTTTTGGGGTGTGGAAATTTCAGAACTCTTGACGGCGCTGGCGTGGCGTCGGAATTGAGAAAGAGACCAATCTGCAGCGCTCGACTCTTCGGCAATAGTGCATGGAATATTCTCTCGTCGTCGATCACTCCATCTTGGTCTCTTTTTCAATTCCCCATCTACGCATCGATGTCAGGAGTTCTGAATTTCTTCGAAAAGGGCCTTGATTTGGGAAGTCGCTTTTGGCGAATTCATGAAATAAGCCCCGTGCCCTCCCGGGATGGTGACAAGACGTTGGATCTTGTTTGCCGTCGTTGCATATTTTTCGGCTAGGATAGCGCCATGATTGCCATAGGAGTCTTGAGTCGACATCATATGGTCATTTGCGCTTTGAATTACAAGAAATTCACCTTGTAATTTTGGGATTTTTGCCAAGCTGTCGAAGCCATCGGTTGTGATGTTTCCATTTTGTATTCCAGCAGGGAAGAGGATATCTTTGACAAGGCGTTCAATAGAAGGATTTGCTAAAGGAACATGCACTACTTTGTTGACGATATTTTGCGCAACACCCGATAGGGATGTGAATGTCTGATCAGCAATGACATGACTCCCTTTGTGGAAAGCGCCGTATTGAATGGCAAGGGCTCCACCCATGGACCAACCGTAAGCAACCATTTGTTTATTATCTATATGGAGTTTTTTGAGGTAATTGCCGATCGCTTCTACATCGTGATAGAGCGACAATTCCGTTAGTTGGTGTTCTTCGGCGCTTCCCGGGTAGCCTCCGAATGTTACCATGAGGATGTTTAGGCCCAGTGCTTTAAAGAACACCATATGATCTTCCATGTCGTCCAATACACAAGCATTGCCATGGAATAGAATAACCGTAGGTACTTCGTTTACAGGGACGCGGTTATTTGGCAGCCAGACAGCATCAATTTTCCGATGATCGCGTGTTTCTATAGAGACATTTATCCCTTGGCATCCTTCTAACAATTCCTTTCTTTGAATAGCAAAAATATCTGGGTTTCTCAAATCGGCCAATTTTTTTCCTGAGTAGGGGAAAAATAGTTGAACAGCTTTCTTTTGGAGATAGGAGGATATCCCGATAATGTCTATTCCGCTGCCAATTGCAGACGTGATGATTTTCTTATCTTTTAATGCTAGAGGAAATCCGATGATAGGGATGAGCAATTTTCCAAAAACTTCTGCGTGAATAGAGTTTTCGTTGAGACGAGTTTTGTAGTATGAGACTTTTTTCTTGCTTAGAGGGTCGGGAGTTTTGTTGTGTTGATCTGTATACTGTGCAAATTTATATCGGGCAAAATCGTGTGTTGTACGAGCAGCTGTGCAGATTAATCCGATAGCTCCGACGATAGGAGAAACAGTGACAATAGCTCCTCCGACAACGATGGCGCCTGATATTAAAGCAGCAGTTTTGAGATTTTCGTAGATTTTTGTATTGATAGATATCATCATATGTTCACCTAGTTAAATTATGTTGGTTTTTATCTTATAGTCTTTTTGTTAAGATTTGATAAATATGGTGGAAGATGATCCATAAAACCAACTTGCGATCTTCGATCCCCGGTGGGGTGGTGCGCTATAGAAGCCAACTTTCAACTGGAACAATTACAAGATAGCTTCTTGAGGTTTTCCGTCTACTATGGGGAGAGATCTAGTATTTTGAAGTACTCCAACTCAAAAGGGAGAAAACATCAAAGGAGTGTAAGGCTGTTTTGAGCGGATGATCGATTCCATCTTAAGCTGCAACGAACGATCACAACGGTGGGACGGATTCTCATCATTGTAGATGTATAGGATAGAATCGATATAATGCACGTGATCAGGACCTGCCATCTCGAGCATGGGAAACATCGCAGCTAAGTCAGCACAAACAGGAAAGAAGTATTCTTCGTAGAGTAAGTCATCGAAGGCGATGCGCTGGAATAGTCCCGCGTAGAAAGTGCGTGGATGAGAGGTTACCCAGGATAATGTACGGATAGGATTTTTCGGCCATAGATCTGGAGGAAGGGGTAGGCAATAGCCAATATAGTGTGTGCTAGAATAGATAAATTGACCATATGTCAACCACACATCTTTTGTCTGATAGATTTCATTGATGTAGGCGAAAGCCCACGAAACGGCAAGCCAGTCATCGCCATCCAAAATGACGATAATTGAATCTTTAGGGCAGCTATGGATCGCATAATATTGGTTGTAGAGTTGTCTGTGACGCGTTGTATTCCGAATCAGTGTGAAACGGTCATCTTGTTTATGTTCGTAAACAAACGCTTCAACGAGATCCGCCGTCCCATCTGTTGAACAGTCATCAATATAGATCAGTCGCCAATTGTCGTACTCTTGAAAGAAAAGAGAAAGGAGATTTTTTTTGTACACATCCTTATTGTTGTACGACGCGGTGATAACGATGATCTGTTTCTCTTCAATCGAGTGAAGGATGGAAAAAAAAGATAATCCAATGAGAAGAGTGAGAAAAAAAAATGAAGATTTCGTGGATGACGATGTGGCTTGAGGTGATGACATATGTAAATCAAAAATACCCTTGTCTTATATTTCTGACAACTGCAATATTCGCAATCTAAAAAAAGGAAAGTGTCTATGTTCAATATTAAAACTGGATCACTCTTTATCGCATTTGTTTGCTTGGCTTTTGCTCCCTTTCACATATGTTCTGACAATGAGCCTTCGATGAAACAAGCTCCTCCTTATGAACAGGCTCCCCCTCCAGAAGGTCTCGAAGGAGTCGGCTTACGGCGATGGTTAGCTGATCGCGCCCTCGTCTATCACCACCATTACTTTAAGTACAGTAAGTATCCAGACCTTGAAAATCCCACCACATTTACCGAAAAAATCCATTACAGGATGCTATACGATCGACGACCTATCCTGACATTATTTGCTGATAAAATCAGGGTGCGCGACTACGTTGCAGAGCGTGTTGGAGAAAAATACCTAACAAAAATTTGCCAGATTACCCAAAATCCAGAAGAAATCGATTGGAAAAGCCTTCCAGGGCGCTATTTTTTAAAAACGAATCATGGGTCAAGTATGAACATTTTCGTTGAGTGGAATACCATCGCTTACGTTCCCCAGTATATTGAAAGCGTGCAAGGAATATTGCGTCGATGGTTGCACACAGATTACTCTAACTTTTGTGGAGAGTGGTGTTACAGAGAGATTCCTCAACGGTTTGTTTATGTTGAAGAATATTTGGGGAAGGGAGAGGAAAGGCCGACCGACTGGAAATTCCACGTGTTTGATGGTAAAGTATACTGTTTCATGGTACAGAAAGACCGGCGATGCAATTTTTATGATCGCAATCTGAACCTGCTCAACGTTAGACAACTGCAGGAGAATTTTTCCGATCCCATGATGTTCCCAGATAATATGGAAGAGATGTTTTCAGTGGCGGAACGCCTTGCTGAAGGAATCGATTATGTCCGCGTCGATTTGTACAACATTGATGGACTAGTTGTATTCGGCGAATTGACGAACTACCCGCATGCCGGTTTGGTCCCGTTTGATCCGCCGGAGTTTGACAGAGAGCTGGGAGACCAATGGCGGCTGGAATGTTTACGAGCGGATTGAGGGGCGATCACTCCTGCAATTCATACACGGTTTTGACAACGGGAGGGTACCCAGGCTTAGGAATCCCCATCACGTTGACTGTGGAAAATTCACTCACAGCTTGAAATGGTGCAAAAACCTCTCCTGTAATCGTACTCTCTCCTCCAGCTGCATAAACGACAGCCGGTGCCAGTGCATATGTTTTGCGCGTCCGCTGGAAAGCAGAGAAGGTCAGATCATTAGTCGCTAGCTTAGAAACTTCAGGATCATTAATCTTCTCAAACTCTTTAACAAGATCATCATAAATCGTGTGACGGATCACATACGCAGGCAAACACCACGATCCAAAAATTTGTTGGATATTCTCGCTGATTTGAGCTGTTGGTTCAGTTGGATAGACGAAGAGATAAAGAATATCCCAATCGTCAGGAACTTGTGCTAGAGCTTTATTAAGATATTCTCCAACCCCTTCTTTTGTAGCTACTCTGTCTTGTAAGAAACCAAAGGCGGCGTCGTCTTCAAAAATGAGAACTCGGCTAGAACGGGCAACCAGGGCTTTTGCTTCAGTAATCTTCGATTCATCTTGGCTTTCTTCAGCTTCATGCAGGTTTTTTAGCGCTGCATCAAAGGCGTTCTTTATTTTTTGATAAACACCCAAGCAGCTGAGAAAGGTTCCTGCCTCCCTTTTTCGAATGCGCGTGAAAATTTTTTGACCAACTTCCGTTGAGAGATCGACGTTGCACCGGTTAAGATAGAACTTATGCCAAATAGAAGGAGGTACGTCTTTTGATCCATCCACCGCTTTAAAGCGTTCAAAAGAGGGTATTCCAATACTTAGCGTTTCTTCAGTGAAAGTTTTCAACCTTTCCGTAGCTGTGTCGAGGTTGATCACAATCATGGATTCGAAAAACTCATGAAGACGCCAATTCTGATTGAGTTCCTCACTGCTATACGTCGCGAGGTGTTCTTCGGCAATTATCCGGATAGGTTTCTCTATTTGGGAAATATCTATCGTGTATTCGTAAGCACTTTTTGGGGTTGTATCTTCATATGTAATGTCAGGAACTGTGTATTCAAACATATCATGTCCTATTTTTTATGTTGTGTCCGTTGCTTCGTTCTCTCTACTGTATAGTAATAGACCCTGTAGGCGGTGCTGGGGAAACTCCATTGCCTCCAGTCCGGTTGTTGTTAGCTGTAATGACTTCTCCTGTCTCATCGATATAATCGATAAAAAGGTCATTATTGTAGATGTCATTGTTCGAAATGCGCACAAGCCCACTGCTCTCGACACCAATCGCCGCCAGGTTGGAGGTTACTATGTTATTCACACAGTTGATTACGGAGCTTTCACCCGATGAAATAAGGGCTGGTCCTGTATTTAATGTAATCACGGAATCGCTGATATCGACTGTTGTGCCATCAGAGACGTACAATGCGATTCCGCTATTGTTTTTAATAGCGACTTTGCTTAAAGAGGCAGTACCTCCTGTGCTGAGCATGATGGCATTGCCGTTATTACCTTCAATAATCGTGTCTTTTATAATAACGTTAGCCTCATTTTGACAATCGATGACTCCTATGCCAGAACCAGGAGTATAACCGTAAATCTTACATCCTTCGATAATTAAAGTTAGCCCGTTGCTGTTAGGTCCAAGCTGAATCGCAGGGCCGCTAAAATTTTCCCCATACATCGTCAGATTGCGCAAAGTAACTATGCTACCGGAGCCATAAGTAGTGTTCTCTCCTCCCGTTTGTCCAATAATAATGTTTTGAGCCGTAATACACGAGACGTTACCTTCTCCACCATCCACAGTAAAAAGTTTGGCCACATTCTCACCGGCATTCAACACAAGACCGCCTCCACCATATGATCCTGAATTTAACGCTGTTACTTCTACTGTGGGCGTGGCATTAAATAGAATAACAGAGTAAAAAGCCCCTTGAAATGAAGCACAGGGTCCAGCGGGATTGCAGAATTCGCTGTCGTTGCCTGTAGGACCTACCCAACTCTGATAGCCTCCCCACATTTGCATAGGTGAAGCCAATGTGAAAAACATTACTACTAAGATGCATTGTTTGAATGCGTTGAGAGGACTCATAAAAATCTCCTTTACTTATTTAACGGCTTGTCACTGAGATGCTCGCAGGATTAGACACATTTCCTGATTGGCTCACAGTAACAATATAATACCAGTAGACCACTCCGCGTCGGCGATTATGATCTAAAAATTCAAGAGGTCCATTGGCCGGTACAACACCGGCCAGATCTGTTAAAGAGCTATTGCGATAAATGCGATAAAGGTAAGGGGCCAGTCCCCCTTGGGGTGGCTGCCATGTCATAATGTTGATAACGTCTGTTTGTGTTAGGAACTTCTGAGCTTTCTGACGTCCTCGCAGGTTTGTCGGAGGAAGGGTGCCTGATAGAGTTAGACTCTGAGTCGTCGTTGCAGTGGGGCCTCCATTATGCGTAATCATTTCGCTTTGGCTGACGGCCAGGCTCATCTGGTTTATACGGCTTGAAGAATGATTGAAGATCTGTTGTGTTGACGTTCCTGCACTGTTAGTGACGGTTAACGTCACAGAGTATGTGCCTCCGTTAGCATAGACGTGAGAGGTTGTCGGTTGTGAGGTCTCCAAGCTCGAGCCATCGCCAAAATTCCAGGAATAGTTAGCAATCGTTCCTACCGGAGAAGCTGAGGCTGAAGCATCGAATGTTGCGACCTGGCCTGACGAGTCTATCTGGTAAGTAAATGAAGCTAAAGGAGCCTGGTCTGGGGTGACCGCGATGCTACAGGGAAGTAGCCCTACGGAAAGGGTTGCCACGACAGTATCATCACTTGTATCAATAATCGACACGGAGTCGCTACCTGCGTTAGCAACGAAAACCTTAGAACCGTCTGGTAAAATGCCTATAGCGTAAGGGTTGCCTTCTATTCCTGTTGAAATGGTACTGACGCTTTCAGCCTCAGTATTGATAACAGATACGGTCCCGCTTGTATTATTAGTCACGTATCCTTTGCTGCCATCAGGAGTGATCATGATGTTTTTCGGAGAGACTCCCAAAGAAATAGAGTCTACGACAGTGTTTGAATCTGTTGCGATGACAGATACATTATTATCTCCCTCATTAACGACATACACCTTAGAGCCATCGGGCGTAACCGCTAGAGCTGTAGGGTTCTTACCTACGGCTATCGGAATCGAGGAGGTTCCAGTGTAGGGATTGAGGATTGAAACTGATTGGCTTGTATTATTAGTGACATATGCTGTTGCCGTGCCAGGATTCAGGACGATGCAATCTTGTGAGACACCCACAGTACTCGCGTGGTCGAGGCTTCCTGTTTGCGTATTGAGGAATATCACTTGATTGGTTGCGGTATCGGTCACCCCCAAGAGGTTTCCGTCTGGTGTAAGCGCCAGGGTGCTAGGATTGCCTCCAGTTGAATAGGTCCATATTGACCTCCTGTGGAGGCGTTCAGAGCGGCAATGACGCCACTATTGTCATTAGCTACGTAGAGAGCACCTCCATTAAGACTGGTGACAATTGGATTAGGAAACGTTCCTCCAGATAGGAAAGGAGAGCCAACAACTGCATTTATTGTTGAATCGATGACGGTTAGAGTGTTGTCTGTCTGATTAGAGACGAAAGCATGCGCTCCATCGGGGGAGAAGGTAATATAGCAAGGATTGTTTCCTACGGGAATAGAACTACCCACGACGACATCATTTACTGGGTCGATGACAGAGACAGAGCTTCCACTGCCATTGGCGACATAGACTTGCCAATTTCCTTGATAGACGTAATAGGTGGAAGACTGATCGCCCGATACGACTGTTAGGGAAACGACCTGTGGCGTCTCGGCGGGGCTGACAGCAGTCAATTGCGAGTCGGATAAGACGTTGAATGAAGTTGCCGGCGTGAGTGCAAAATAGACGGCGGTTGTTCCTGTAAAACCACTACCAAGAATTGTCACGGTGGTGTTACCTGAGCTCGGTCCGGCGGACGGAGAGATGCTTGTAATGACAGGGGCTGCCGTTACAGTGTCAGACACAAGAGTAACAAGCAGTATAACCAATAAATTGAAGTAGATACGATACATAAAACCTAATCTTTTCTTGATTACAAAAGCTAAATCTTATGATCTTTAGAAGTCAATATTTTTTTTTAATATATATGCCGAAAGTCAGTCAAAAAGTTGACGTTGGTAATAATCGGATAAGGATTCCCGTGGTATGGAATTTATTTTGGAGATACCTCCGGAAATATAGGGAAAGTTGTCATTTTAAGCTGTCTCTATGGAGGTGATTTTCTGTGAATGTGAAGATTATTTTCAAGAGAAGTAATTTAGACAGATCCAATGTTTTAAACTCTTGATCGTTGTTAGATCTCTTGGAGGAGGTCTGGTATTAACTCAGCTAATTCTTTGATGGTCAATCTGCTAAGGAAGTCTTAGGAGTAACCATTTAAAAACGAAAGTCATTCTAAATTGGAGGATGGTGTTTTTTAACCAATTTACGTTCTTTCATGCTCGGGTTTTAATATAGAAACACACCAACAGTCGATCAGGTGATCATCGACCAGTCCAACAGCCTGCATGTAAGCATAGATGATCGTTGAACCGACAAAAGACATTCCTCGTTTTTTCAAATCTTTTGAAAGAGCATCGCTTTCACGAGTTGATGTTGGAAGTTCCTTGAAAGAGTGCTTTCGGTTGATGATCTGCTTGTCGTTTACGAATTTCCAAAGATAACGATCGAATGATCCAAACTCCTGTTGGATGGACAGGAAAGCGATAGCATTTTGGCGCGCAGCATAAATTTTTAGACGATTTCGGATGATATCCGGATTTTTCCTTAGGTTTTCCAGTTCATTATCTGACATAACGGCAACTTTTTGAGGGTCGAAATTGTGAAATGCTTTGCGGTAGCCTTCGCGCCTTTTAAGGATTGTTTCCCAACTTAATCCTGCCTGAGCGCCTTCGAGAATGAGCATTTCGAATAAATGAGTGTCATCATGCTGGGGCACACCCCACTCGTTGTCGTGATATTCTGCGTAAAATTCTTTTCCCGGCTGGTCACCGAAACAACGTTTCATCTTAATTCGACGTGTTTGATCGGCAAGCCGAGGAAGCTAGAGCCTAGAGTTTGAAATTTATGAGCGTCATCAGAGACAAAATAGCGGTATGAAGGAATATTGTCGTTCTCATTTGTCAGATCGAGCTCATTCAGAAGAGATGCAATTTTTTCCGCACAAGATATTGCCGAGTCGACAATGACGATATCATCACCGACTTCGGCGCGAATTAATTTTGTCATTAACGGATAGTGGGTACACCCTAAAAGTATAGTGTCGATATTTTCTTCTTTGAGGGTTTTAAGATATTCCCTGACGATGAGATGGGCTGCAGGATGGTCGAGACACCCTTCTTCTACAAGAGGGACAAATAAGGGGCAGGCAATGGGAAAAATCACAGCGTCAGGTGCTCTCTTTAGGATGGCATTTTGGTATGCTTGAGATTGAATTGTGCCTTTTGTGCCTAACACAGCGATCCGTTTATTCGATGAAGCTTTGACGGCACGTTCCGCGCCAGGGTCGATCACTCCAATAATTGGAATGTTAAAAATATGCTGAAGTTTTTCTAGTCCATGAGAGGTTGCTGTATTGCATGCCACGACCAATACTTTGATGTTTCTTTCGATAAGGAAAATCGCGTTCTCAATAGAGTAACGAATGATTGTTTCGCGGCTTTTCCCTCCATAAGGAACCCGTGCGGTGTCGCCGAAATAGATAATATCTTCATTTGGTAATTTATTAACGATCTGTTGCATGACGGTTAATCCGCCAAGGCCTGAGTCGAACATACCGATCGGGTTGAACTTAGAAATACCAGTCGCAGGCGATAACAGCACTTCATTATCTTGAGCAACAGTTTCTATCGTCATAGAATCACTTAGAAGGTATTTTGAGGGTTTTTCCAACAACAATGCGGTCGCTTGTTAAGCCGTTTGTGTCTTTTAACGATTGTATCGTTACGCCATGGGCTCTGGCTATTTTTTCGAGGCTATCACCGGATTTTACTTTATAGAGGTTGCCACTATCGGCATCTGTCGTGTCTGTAGATGTTCCTGAAGCAGCTTTTCCTTGTAAAATATCCATGAGCGAACGGATGGCCGCTTGCATGTGTTCAAGATCTTGGTTTTGCTGGATGATCAGTTTTTCCAATTCTGAGAACTTTTGTTTGTATTGGGCTAAGGCTGCGGCTGATTCATTGGCATGCGATTGGAGTTGGCGTAAGTCAGAAACAAGCCCTTTGGATGTTGTTTCAAGTGATGAAATCTTCATTTCCAAGCTTGATGTGTTGCCTTTCAGCTGTTCTTTATGATTTTTTGTAGAGTCGTTGAGTTGGTCGCGAACACTCTCTATAATGGTGTCGAGGGTTTTTAGCTTTTCATCAAAAACGCTTATCTCTGATTCGTTATTGCTGACTCGATGTTTCAGCGTTTCGACGTTGTTTTGTATTTCGCAGATAGCCGTAGAGTTACTATCTTCGTAGTAACGACCATTTCTCTGAGCAGCCGGAAGCGATGTAAACGATGTTAGGAAGATGGCTAGAGCTAAAATTGGGGGGTAGCCCCCCCCTAAATAATACCAACGTGTATTCACTTACAAACCTAGCGTTGATAAACCTTGAATTCAGCCCGACGGTTTTGAGTCCACGATTCTTCATTGTGGTCATGGATCAATGGTCTTTCTTTTCCGTAAGATATCGTGAAGATATTATCTTGGTTAACACCTTCTTGGATCAAAGCATTGCGTACAGCGTTGCCTCGGCGCGATCCTAAAGCTAAATTGTAAGCTTCCGGTCCTCGCTCATCGCAATGTCCTTCGACGAAGACGTAAAGGTTGTTATTCCGTTTCATATAGTTAGCAATGGCGCGGATGGTATCCAGATTATCTTGTCCTTTGATCAAGTTGCTATTCAACTCAAATTGGATGTTGCGGAAGATCGCTGCCCATGTTGGATTTGTCGCAGGATCTTGAAATGCTTCAATCCCAGGGATTGAGCTTCCAGGATCGCCTGGAGTCTCTTTTGGCTGTTGGCTGACATAGTCTGCCATCATCGTTTGACTGTTATTCGGCTGGTCGCTTAGCGGAACGAATTCATTGACGTTTGTTGTCGTCACATTGTTGCTCGTTGCATAGCATTCGTCGTCCACAGGCATAAAATCGTCATAGCTTTGTACCGCGCGTGAGTCGCCATGTTTTCCGCCCATAGTACGTAGACCGCGAGACATGTGGCGTCGGCATGATTTACTGTCTTCCCAAACTTGATCAGAGCCGCGTCGGCAGCTTGTTAGGGATGTTCCTAAGGATAATCCTAGGCAAAGAGTATAGATTACAAACAAAATTTTGTTGGTTTGCATAAAGGCCCTCATTTAACTTAAAATGTCAATTTTTGAATAACGCTCGGTATAGAGTACGATGGTAGCATATCTCTCCTCAAAGGGAAAAGGAAAAAACAGATTATACCGAAAGTCATTCATTTGGTTATCTCGGTTCCCATGAGGGAAATCTTTTTTCTCCAGGACCAAAGGTGATTTGCGT
>JBAWZJ010000019.1:0-14358 GCA_037143085.1 Parachlamydiaceae bacterium
CGAGTATATGATGGAATTGCTAAATGGTAAATAAAATCTTCATGCAATTTCCCTGAGTTTACATCTCCTTATCTGCTCTGCTGTTCGGATGCAGAAACGTGGACTTTACAGGAACTACTTGCTACAGCCGATCCAGATTCCAAGAAACTGTGGGAGTCTCTTGCTTTATGTTATACAGAACCTGCTGGCCATCCGCTTCTTCGTGGAGAAATAGCTCGGCTCTACTCCTCAATAAAACCAGATGAAATTTTCACTTTTGCGGGAGCAGAAGAGGGGATTTATTGTACAATGAGAGTCCTGATTGAGCCAGGAGATCATGTCATCGTTATTGATCCTTGCTATCAATCCCTTGCTTCACTGCCGAAGACGTTTGGAGGCGATATGACGACCATTCAACTTAAAGCTGAGAGTCAATAGAATTTGGACTTAGAAGAAGTTAAAAGAGCTTTTAGATCTAATACAAAATTACTCGTTCTTAACTACCCTCACAATCCAACAGGAGCTGTGTTGGACAAAAAAGTGTTGGAAGGGATTATCGAATTAGCCAGAAATAATGGAACTTATATTTTCTGTGATGAGGTTTATCGTTATTTGGAACTGGATGAGACTCAGCGTATGCCTTCCATAGCAGATGCTTATGAAAAGGGCATTTCCCTCAATGTAATGACCAAATCATTTGGTCTTGCAGGCCTTCGGATCGGTTGGTTAGCAACTCGAGACGTAAATTTTTTAGAGGAAGCCGGTTCATATAAACTTTATACCTCCATATGCAACAGTGCTCCTAGCGAGATCCTCGCAATTATGGCGTTAAGAGCAAAAGATCAGATTTTAAAACGGAACCGCAGCATCATGCTTAAGAACCTAAAAGTTCTTGATGAATTCATGGAACGGAACCAAAAGTCTCTATCCTGGGTTAGGCCTCAAAGTGGAACGATGGCTCTATTGAAACTGTTGCTTCCGTTGTCTGTAGAAACTTTTACCGAAGATATGGTTCGTACTGAAGGAGTTTTAATTATGCCCGGCTCTGTTTTTGACCTTCCGGGGAACTTTTTCCGAATTGGATTTGGGAAGAAGAGCATGCCCGGTATTTTGGAGCGATTTGAATCTTATTTACAAAAACAAATAGACATTTTTGCATGAAACTTCTTTCGAGAAATGAAATTGAAAAGGCTCTTTCAATCCCTAAAATTTTGGATGCCATTGAGCAAGGTTTCATCGCATACAGTCGCGGAGAAACAGTCGTTCCTCCCGTGGGGTCGCTCCATTTTGATTCTCCTCCTGGCGATTGCCACATCAAATATGGATATGCAAAAAGTGGGAAATATTATGTCGTTAAGATAGCTTCCGGCTTTTATGATAATCCTAAGTATGGACGGCCTTCAACCAACGGTCTTATGCTCTTATTCGACAAGCAAACAGGTAGTCCGATTTCCATTTTGCTTGATGAAGGGTATTTGACAGACATACGCACTGCTGCTGCCGGTTGTATTACTGCAAAATTATTAGCGCCGGAAGTTATTTCATGTGTTGGAATTGTAGGTACAGGAGCACAGGCTTTTTATCAGCTCAAATTGCTCTCTTTCGCTACAGATTGTCGCAAGGCTATGATTTGGGGACGTGACCCTAAAAAAGTACAAATGCTTGTACAACACCCGGACCTCAGTGGATGGACAATTGAGGTTGCTAGAGATCTAGACCAGCTTGCAGGTGAATGTAATTTCATTGTAACAACGACGGCTTCTTCGCAACCTCTTCTGTTTGTTCATCATCTAAGACCAGGCACACACATCACTGCTGTTGGAGCCGATGATATAGGCAAACAAGAACTCCATGAAGAGATTTTTGTAAAAGCTGATAAAGTGGTTGTAGATAGCAAAAGCCAGTGTGTAGCATTTGGAGATACTTCCCATGCTGTGAAAAAGGGATTAATTAGTTTAGACAAATTGGTTGAGTTAGGTGAAGTTTGTGCTAATCCTCTTCTAGGGAGAACATCAAATAGTCAGATAACGGTATGTGATTTAACGGGGATTGCTATTCAAGACCTAAAAATTGCAGAAAGTATTTATTGTTATTAGAGTTTGTTAATTAAAGTTATTTATTTTTGTAAATCTATTATCCCTGAGTGATCGCGTGAGCTGGGATGCCTTAAAGTTACGTAAGATCACAGTGTTGAAATCTGATCTAAATCCTCCTCAATGATCACTACTTAGATGGAGAGGCGAGAAGTTTTGAATTTTTAAAGATCTATTCTGAATTTAAGGTTCGGCTGGTAAAGCGGTGTAATATGTTTTGGGGCCCGCTCCGTGTCGCTGTAATTTTTTATCCTTAGTTAATTGTGTTAGAAGTCTTGTAGCTGTTGCAGATGAGATGTTTGCTGCTTGTATCACCTCTCGTTTGGTTATGGTATCTTTGGCAGCAAATAGGCTCAATATTATATCATGCGTGCGATTCCCTGTGTCGCCCACTGCACTTCGTGGCAGAATGCATTTAACAAACTCAACACCTTCCATTACTTGTGGTTTTTCTAGACCTGCTTTTCGAAAAGTATTAAAAATGGTGGGGAAACCGGATCCGAGGGTTTCAATATAGCCAGCTTCGCGAAATATTTTTGTAATTGCGTGATTTCTGCTATGAGTCATTCCTAATTCAAGTTGACCGATTCGAAGGGGGCCTGGAAAGACACCAGGACTGAAAAATTCAACTCTTGTTGGGTAAACGGATATTCGGTTTGGGCCTTGAATTCGCCAGTTCCGGTGAAGGAGTGAATTTAATAAAGCTTCTCGTATGGCCTCTTCAGGGATTTCTAAAGTGTCTTTGCGTTTTAATCCTTTAATGACAGAGCTTTTGCTTAAAGTGTCCCACAGCCATGCGTAAGCAATTTCAAATTGTTGAAAAAGAGTTCCTTCACAATCTTTGCTGGCAATGATTCCTTCTCGGCCAATATGCCCTGAAAACTGAGTACAGATTGTAAATGCTTGTGGAAGGATTTGTTGTGGTTGCTTTCCAAATAGTAGAATTCCTGCCACAGTAGGATAGGATCTGGCATGTTCGTCGGTTATAAGATGGTAAGATCTTAATAATTCTTTAGTTGTTTCGCAACTTTGCGCACCGCCTTTTCTGGATTTTAAAAAAGCTTCAATACTTTGAAAATCAAGATCGTTGAGTGAGGCATTATATACAGGAAGAATATCGTAACTGATGCCACGACTCTGTTGTTGCAATTCATTTATAATTTCTGCAGTAGCTTTTACCGTCATTGCCCCTAATCGAATGTACGTTCCATTAGTGAGTCCATCAGACTTTATAAAATAAGGCTTAGTCATACCTTGGGAAACTTCAATGACTAAAACAAGTTTATCGTCAAATCTCAGGGAGTAAATGGAAGGGAGAATGGGGGGCACAGAATTGTCATATACTAATTTAAACAGGGATTCGGTAAGTTCATCTACAGTATTTGGATCAATGCCAACAATCGATCCGTTATCAGATACTCCTATGATAAGCCTTCCTCCGAATTGGTTAGCAAAACCAATTATTGTTTTCACAATTTGATTGTTCTTAGGTAGTTCTTGTTTAAATTCTAATATTGACGATTCTTTTTCTGTAAATAACATACAGTATTCTCCATGTTTGATTCGACAGTGATTCGATTGATTCGATTATCTACTACTCTATCGACTCAATTAGATCACACCGACTCATTTGAGTCAATAGTTAGGATTAACAGTTTAAATTCTTCCGCTTCGTCGAAGTATTCTATGCAAGAGGTCTATTACTTCACTGCTTTTTAAGACTAAGAACTTTTTTGCTTATTCACTCACCTTACGCAAACGGAGCAACATTTCGGCTGAGCCAAAGCCTCGGGGTCGAGCTCGCGTGAGCGGCCTCATATTTTTAAATATTAGGTCGCTCAAGCGAGTTCGACCGCGAGAGCTTTCGCTTCAGCCCAAATGTCGCTCGGTTTGCGTAAGGTGAGTTATTCACCAGCGCGACAAAATGTGAGGGCATAGAGGGATTTTGGAAATAGAGGAAGAAGGGACTCTGCACAGCACTTTAATGAACTTCCTGTTGTCATCACATCATCGATGATCAGGATGCATTGGTTATCGAGAGGGGTCGAGGATTTAACTTCAAACGACGTACTACGCAGCTGCAATCGTTCTTTATGATTTAAGTTTGCCTGGGCAAAGTCTCCATTTTTTCGCTTAATGATTTCCACAACAGGTCTATTGATGATTGTAGCAAAAGCTTCGGCCAACAGCAGGCTCTGGTTGAATCCTCTTTCTAGTTTTTTTATTGGTGTTGAGGGCATCGGGATGATGAGATCAGGAAGCGGCCAGTCGAGGGTTAAGAATTGGGCTGCAAGGTAGCCTCCGGCTCCTTGAGCCAGATGTGTTTGCCCTCCATACTTTAGTTGCTTGATCAATGTTGCAGGAGGACCCTCATAATCGAATGCTGAGGCTATCCTATCAAAAAGTAAGGGGTGTTTTCTACATGTCTTACAACATCTTTTTAGGTTAGCATCCGGAGCAAAACAATAGGGGCACCGCTCGATCGGACTAATCATAGTAAGAAGAGATGAGCACGCTTTGCAGAAAATCTTACAGTCCCTTTCAAGATCCTCCTTACAGTGAATGCACAGAGGGGGATAAAGGAGATCGAGAAAGCTCTTTCCTATATTTTTAAGAAACCTGTGTAATTTTAGCATCGATCGATTCCGCTATCTCTTTGGCATATTGAGGGTAATGCTTTGCCACCCATTCATTGATTTTTGATGCCACAAGGGAAAGATCTTGTTTTGCAAAGGAGGGGTCTCTCATTTGTTCTTCCCTCATGAGTTTTCCAACATCCAGGTGGATTGGTTTTGAACCGACAAATCCCGTGTTTTGCATCACGCCATGGTCATGGTCATAGATTCCTTTGTGATATTCAGATATGTAAAGGTCTATAATTTGATCAATCCGCTCTTTGGCTGTAGCGATATCGCCTTTTTTAAGTAACCCTGAGAGGACTGTTTTCAGCGTTTCACCTTTATTTTGCAGGATGAAGGGCACAGTTGATAAATCGATCGTTCGTTTGATCCCTATTTTATCGACGACAGTGACACTTCGTTCGATATTTTCTTTGGTGTTGAGTTGAATGAAGATTAAACCGCTTTCATCCTTATCTGTATCATAAGCCAATTTGTATGAAAGAAAGACACCAAAGAGTTTCCGTTTTTTCCGCTCTGTTTGCTTCTCTTTATATGTTTTCATAAAACTGATTGACGGTAGCATATCAACAAACCAAAAGGGGCGGAGGTGTTTGAATTTGAAAAATTTGATGACGTATTTTCCATCTTCGCTGGCAAATGCGTATGATTGAGCTCCTTTTCCTAGATAGAAAAACGGCTGATCGAGAATTGTTGCAATTTGTTTCTCATCTTCGCTTGCCGGGGATGGAATATTCCATGCGGCTTCGTAAGGCATCTCCTGTGTGATATTGCTCAATCTAAAGTCGTCTGTTAAGGCGTAGTAGATCC
This sequence comes from Parachlamydiaceae bacterium, assembly GCA_037143085.1. Classification (GTDB taxonomy): domain Bacteria; phylum Chlamydiota; class Chlamydiia; order Chlamydiales; family Parachlamydiaceae; genus JBAWVE01. Next base: position 5,522 of record JBAWZJ010000019.1, read on the forward strand.
GGGCAGAGATAAAAAGAATAACAGTAATGAGGAGAGCCCATTTACAAACCGACCAAAATAGATTTTTTTTCATTGCTTCAATTCCTTTTACTTGCTTTGAACGATGTCGATTAGAGAACGTTCTTCATTTCTTTCCTGCTGTTTTTGCAAGCTGTATGTGGGGTTTGCCAGGGTTCCTTGGACTGTTACAGTAAAGAGTTCTGCTAATTTAAAGATGAGGTTATATTGTTTCATGCGTACTTGAACGTGTAGGTTTCCATCGAAATCTACGTACGATTCATAGTTATTATGCGGAAGATAAAATTTTGATGCACGTCCTTTGCTATAGATGTCTTTAAATCGGGTGATTGTCGCTTTTCCATCTCCAATTTTATAAGATATTGTACCTCTGACAGGTGTTAAGACTGCTAAGTCTAACCCGATGCGTGTTAGAAGCTCTGCAGGAATAGCTAAGATGGTGTGTTGTAAGTTTTTCTTAGGCGGGTTAATGAAAGAAAGTTGTCCAGCGCCGGTGAAACTGTTTTTGTTGCCAAGGGTTCCATGCAAATCTTGGATGACGAGTTGGCGGATATTGAGCGATTTTTCCATTCTGGATGATGACGGCTTGATTTGCCGTAAAAGAGCTGGTTGAAATTCTCTGACAGTGATTAAAGGAGTACTCATCAGCCAACTATCACCGCTTTTTGCACAATTTATCTGTTCTATTTCAAGAGAACCGCATAGGTCGGAGATCGTTAAATTGTGTATGGATGTTTGGGTTGGATTGTATGTCAATTGTGCGGACAAATCGTAGAAACGGTTGCCAAGGATTTCAAAATCTCTTCCTAGAAGATTTCCTTGAAATGAGGTGTTTTCTAGATTGAGTTTATTGATGTTCCATTGTCCGCTTAAGACATACCCATCCCCAAATTCCCAATTTTCCACTCCTTCTGCAATCTTTTTATCCATTAAGACGACAGCTTTCCGCATATTGACGTTGAGCGTTCCTATAAGGTTGATTAGTTCTGTGGAGATCTCTTTGGTATGGTCTCGGTGTAGGTCAAAATAAATGCCGCACAGGGATCCTGTCATCTTTTCTATGCTATAACCTGTGTTTGGGTCTGTTACCCAGTGGATAATCAATGGTATTGTCGTCTCTGGTTGCCTTGTTGGGGTAGCATCGGTGATGACAACTTCTCCGGAGTTGAAGTCTGGGGCAAAGCAGTTGAAGTCGATGTTAAAGAGGTTGTTTTTGTAATGGTATCCAGACGTGAGCCTCACCCCCATTGCATTCCAGTCGAGAACAAAATCTTTGATGTGATGTTGTGATCCCATGATTTGGTAGGGGCCATCATTCAAAGCTAGTTTTAATGAGTTGTTTTCAGAATTGTAATGCATGGAAACGTTTTCGATGTCTTGTAAGCGGAGATCATCGATCATTCCTTCTTTAAGAGACCCGTTCATTTTAAGGTCGAACCGCATCTGTTGGGGTAATGTTTTATCAAAATCAGCGTGGATGCTTCCTGCAGCTCGAACCTTTCCTGCAAGTTGCTGACTACTCAGATATTTTTGAAGGCTTGGCCAGTGACTGAGGTCTCCTATATTAGCTTCCAACAAGTTGATTTTTGCTTCTAAATGGGCGTCATCATCTCGATATTGCCCTTCCATTCCTATGAGGAGCGAGTTTCCGACGCGGATGCCCAGGAAATTGATGTTCCACAGTCTTCCTTCTTTTAAGAGGTCGAAGGCTATCGAGGCGTCATCCAACTGCATCAGGTCGACGCTCCATAGATTGTCTTTTTTCTTCCCTGATAGGAAAAATCTATTGAAGGTATTGCTACCAAGAACGACATTATCTCCTGCAATTTGGTAATTCATCACAGAGCGCGCATCATCATAACTAAGAGTTGCGTTGAAATTGCCTTCAGCGGAGGTTATGTCATTCATTTCTTTGAGCCATCCTCGGGACAGGAAAAATAGTCCCGAGCGGCTGAAGCGTTGGAGGTCTTCAAGGAATGTGTTGAGTGTAAATTCGCATTCTACATCTAATTTCTTTACTTGAGACCACTCTTTCAGGGTTAAATCAAATACTTTAGGATGGACGTTTCCAAAATGAGAGAGTTTTCGGTCGAACTCAAAGGTTATGAGAGATTCTCCTTCTATATCCGATATCGCTCTTGTTTTTCCTGCGAGCCGGATGATATCCCGTTTTTTGTCGCCGATCCAAATGTCAAACTGCATTTCTTTGTTTGCATAGTCGGAGAAGATGATTCTGTCGGCTGTGATCCCATATTCTTCCATATGATTCGGTGTCCCGACGAGAACTGTTCCTTGAATATCGGATAGGATGAATGTATTGCCGTCATGATCGTAATCAAAAAGAATTCCTAATTCGTGAATTGAGATATCGGCGTTTGTCTCTTTGATCACGCCATCGGATAGGGCTCCGTGGATTTTGCTTTGAATTTCATACCCTTCATTGGAAAAGGCAAAACTAATAGATGAATTTTTATTTTGCAAAGAGACGTTCCCTTCGATGGGGATTTTAAGGAAAAACATGTCTTTTTGTATGTGTTTCAAAAGATGTTGCAACTGTGATATTTTGCCATGCATTTCATTAGTGTGAACATCGACAGTGAAGTTACCTTCTTCAGGAGCGCTCCAGTCGAGATCTATCGAGCCGCTGAAGTACAATCCATTGCAAAAAGTTGTCAATCCACTGAAACGTGCTGTATCATTGATTGTCTGCATATCTGCATTGATCTCGGTGAAAAGGAGGCCCGTATTTTTCTCAAAATAGGTGCCATCATGAATTGGGAGCGTGTTGACTCCTTGATTTTTCTCAAAATCAAAAACATATGTTGCCGGCCACGATCTGCTTGGTGTTAGGGACTGTGCAAAATCAACTTGCACATTTGGGCTGAGCGAGAGCTCCCGCGGTTGATCTATCGGAAACTGCTCCATACTATCATGTTGAGTTGTTTTCGATAGATCAACCCCGGGGTTTTGGTTCAGCCCAGATGTGCAATTTAATTTTTCACAGTCCCTTAATGTTGGTATCTCTATGCAGAAATCATCATTTTCAAATGTTAGATTTTTTGTGTCATAATTGATGATGAGCTTCTTCTTGCTAAAATTACCGTGAAAATCTCCTATGCCGCTTACTTTGATTTGATCTTTAGGAAAAAGGAAGGAGGACACATATTTTTCTATTGGAAGATTGGATGCGGCGAACCATCCATTTCGGAGAGCAATATCCCCAAAACCAAATTCATTCCGTATCAGATGCTTGTATATGACATGCATTGAGGCTTCCAATGCGGGAACAATCGAATATAATAAGCTGTGGTTAGTCTCAGTAGAATAGGCGTCGGTTATACATTGAGGTGACCACTGCCTCCAAAGTCCTTCAGAGGCTTTTTCTAAGGTGAATCCAAAATCGATTTTATCTTCTTTTTCGTGTGAGTCATCAACTAGAAGCGTTCCTGTGAATAATAGGCCGTTGGGGCATTTCTCTGCATTTACGGTGATCGTCAGTCCGTCTTCTGCGAATTGTTTTGTCGTGAGCTCTGGAAACATTTGCAAGAAGTCTTTTGCGGGGCCTATAAACTGGGCGGTAGCAAGAGGCGCTGCAGATGTCCCATCTAAAATCACCTCGCCATCAAGTCCGGCGATCGACCCTTGCAATAAAGATTTTTGAATAATTCCATGGCGGACCGCTAAGTTTGTTTTTACATTAGAGAAACGCCATTTCTTAGCGTCAAAGTTTTCTATATCGATTGTTGCTTGATGGATGTTGAGGTCCATCTGAAGAGTGTTTAAAGGGTCTGATGCAAAGAGATTGAAGGATAAGGAACCAAATGCACTTTCGGTGTTTCCTGAAAGGGCCCAAGGAGCGTATTCAAATGCCACATCGTGAGCTGTAATATTTTCAACGTTCACCTCAGATAAGGATTTTCCTTTGAAATAGACAATAGCAGAGGCGTTAAGAGTGCCATGAAGAATATTTAATGCTTCCCAATCTGGATAACGGTGTCTAACCAAATGTTGTAAAAAAGCAAGTTCATCACTTCCAAAGCCGGACAATTCCACTTCCCCAAGACTCTGTTGTTCATCCAGGTGTCGCGTTGAAAAGTGAAAAGAGACATCGTCCTGCTCTTCCGCCCCTTTGAGTTCCATATCGATGAAAAAGCTTTTTTTCCCCCATCCTAGGGGGTGTTCAACTCCTTCTATATGCAGATGGCGGAGGTTTTTTTTCGACTCAACGGAACCGGTAATAATAAATTTCATTGCGTTATGAGATTCAAAGGAAACGATTCCTCCGATGTCATTGATTTTCCATAAAGACTCTCCCTCTTTAAAGATAATCAGGTTGGTTGATGATGGAATCTCTAAATGACCAACGGTGTGTGTTGTTGTGATCTCATTGGTTGTTTCTGTTTTTGGAAAAAGGTCTATGGTGAGGTCTGGAATATTGAGTTTGCTGTCAACTCCCAAATGGTGTAGGGAGAGATCTTTCATAGAAACTTTCCCCTCAGCATAGGTGTCGGATCCTTTAGGAATAGTGATCGTTAGATTTCCATCGACCGATCCTTTAGATATCTCTATGGGGGCAGTTTCCGGCCACAGTCCGTGAATTGTCTGTTGAATCGAAGCTATATCGATATTATGAAGATCGATGGCTAGTTGGTTGGTGTTTGAGTCTTTCTCCGAAAAAACCGCAAAAAGGTTACGGCTATCTTTAGATCTGTCGCCGACCCATAGAGAAATGCACCCTTCGCTTTTTTCTTGGTGTGCAAAATCTACACTGAAAAATAGAGGCACCGAGGCTATATGGTCTTCAGTGAAATCATGAATAAAAATAGAGCCTTGAGGAACTGTAAATACCGTATGAAGATCTATGAAGCTAGACGAATGAGGAGAAGAATCAACAATTTTTTTTAGATCTTTAGCGCCTGTTCCTATATCCACATGAGGTGAGTCAATTTCAATATTTAGGAAAATCGATCGTTTGATCCATTCGATGGAAAGTTCGATGGTAGCGCTTTCTGCTTGGCACCGGTACCCACCCTGTTCCATCCTATTTTTTGTGGTCAATACAGGGTGTTCAAAAATCCATCGTCCATCTTCATGGCGCAGATTTTCATAGCTTAGCCTGCTTCCCAGGTTTGCTCTGCAGTATCCTTTGAGATACCACTCGAAAAATGTGGAGAGAATAACCCCTCTAGCGAAAAATGCCATCAGGATAACTACAACCGAAATGATGAGTATAGTCCATTTTCGAGGCATCGGTTTGCAAACCTACATTGATGGCGATTTGGAGAAATCTGTTTCTGGGTCGATAAGATCCCATTTATGGATGAGTTGCTGGTAGGTTCCGTCGGCCTTCATTTTATTGATACTTGTATTGATGCTGTTAATGACATCGTCAAGTTCAGACTCGCTTAAACAAATTGTTCGTAATCCCTCATCATTAAGCGGTTGGGTTATAACTTTCAGCTGACCGGAATAGAGGCCGCGGACAATCGTATACGCTTCCATCACCGGTGCAATAACCCCATCGATTTGCCCATGTACAAGGGCATCGAATGCGCGGCTTGCGTTGTCATAAGTGATAATGAGTGGGTCAAAGGTATTTGCTCCTGCAATCCTGATGGCATTGAAAACCGGAGAAAAACCGGAGATTATCCCTGTAGGTCTCTGGTTCATCTGTTCGAGCGATGTTGCTGTAGAACTCTCTTTGACAACTAGTACAGGACCGAATGCAAAAAGTAATTCGGAAAAACTGTAGTGCTCTTCGTTGACAATGTTTGGGCGGATTGAAGAGATGATGAAGTCGTAAGTATTTGACTCTAATCCTTCGACCAGAGATTGAGGGCTAGCTTCGACCCACTGGAAGCGTAAACCGTTTTCGGAGGCGATCGATGCAAAGAGATCGTTTGTAAAAGCAACGAGCTTTCTTTCCCTTCCATAGAGTTGGATAGGATACCATGTGCTAGCTCTGGCAATAGTATAGAGTTCTTTTTTACTTTTTGTTGTCTTTGTGCACGAGTGGATGCCCCAGATTAAGAGTAGAATCAAGATAATAGCGAAGCTGAACCGAAAAATTAGGTTGAGACGAGGTGGAGATTTGAAAAATTTTAATAGATCGAACATTGGGTTTTTGTACTCTTAAAAAATGCGGCATTTGTCAACGACGCTATATTCATGTCTAATTCTCTCCAGAATTTCATCATCGGAAGGACATGGAGAAATTTTCCATATCTTTTCGCAATAATTCTTTATCGATACATCGGCGGAGAAAGAGCCCATACCGGCGATATTATGAATAGCGTATTCTGCCCATGTATTTGGTTTCTGATAAAGCAATTCTACACTTTTTTGGGTATTATAGTAACTATCTAAATCTTTTAATGAGAAATATCTGTCGGGTGTTCCTCCGTAGTGAGATTCCATTAGCTTATGATATAGATCGCTAAAAGCCATATGTTCAGAATCGTTGGTAGCAAAAGAGCGATCTCTAAGGCTATCGACAGCTCGTTTAATCTTCGGATTGCTGTTGTAAATATCCGACGGTTGATATGTATTATTTGAGCGAAGTTTGTTTATTTCATCTGCAGAGCAACCGAAGGCAAATGGCCACCACTGGTCGGTGACAGCCTCACGCATCTCGATACTAGCACCATCATTTGTGCCAATTGTTAGGGCCCCATTGACTGCCAGTTTCATGTTCCCCGTTCCGGAGGCTTCTGTTCCTGCCGTGGAAATTTGTTCCGATAATTCAGCAGCAGGAATGATAATTTCCGCCTTGGAAACGTTGTAATTTTCAATATAAATTACTTTAAGGAAGTTGCCGACAATGGGATCTTTATTGATTCGGCGGGCGACAGCGTAAATAAGACGGATGATATCTTTTGCTGTTTCGTAGCCGGCAGCAGCTTTTCCTCCAAAGATGCAGGTACGTTTGATTCTATCATGCTCTGGTGTACTGCAGATTTCGTGGTAGAGCATAATGATGTGCAGCACATTGAGGAGCTGTCTTTTATATTCATGCACTCTTTTAATTTGAACATCGAATAGGGAGTTGGCATCGATAATCGGAGGAGGAAAAACGATCTCTCCGCTATCATTTCGCAGCTTGTTTTCTTGGTTGATAAACGAGATAAGGCGCATTTTATTTTTTTTCTTAATAGCAAGGAACTCTTCCTGAGAAGCTCCGTCTCCTGCGTAGGCTGCAAGTCTTTTTATTTGAGGGAAATCGATGATCCATCCATCGCCGATCCGTTTAGTGATGAATTTTGATAGTTCCGGATTGCATTCGAGTAACCAGCGCCTTTGAGTGATTCCATTTGTCACATTCATGAACCGTTCCGAATAAACATCATAAAAATCTTTAAAAACATCATGTTTAAGGATTTCTGTATGGAGGGCTGCAACGCCATTGATGCTGTGGCTTCCGACAATAGCAAGATTTGCCATCCGGACTTTTCCGTTTTCTAAGATCGACATCCGGCGAATTTTTGCTTCGTCATCGGGATAACGGCTCCGCATGTTATTGCAAAATTCGTAGTTCAGACGTTCAATGATCTTATATTGGCGAGGTAATAAATAGCTTATCAGAGATTGGTCCCACTGTTCTAGAGCTTCGCTCAAAATTGTATGGTTGGTGTATCCCGTACACTCTGTGGTCATCTCGACGGCCATTTTCCATGGAATATCGTGATGCTTTGTTAATATACGAATCAGTTCTGGAATAACCAGGGCAGGGTGTGTATCGTTGATTTGAATTCTAACCTTATCGGCAAAAGAGCGGAAATTATCGTGTTTTGACAAGTAGTGGCGGATGATATCTTGAAGGGAAGAGGAAACGAGCAGAAACTCTTGTTTTAGCCTAGCTCTTTTCCCTGCTTCATGGTGGTCATTTGGATAAAGGACATCTGTTAGGGCCGTATTTTCTGCAGCCTCATCGAGCCTTCCGGCATTATACCGCTGTAGTTGAAAATTTCTGGGTGATTCTTTTGTAGACCATAAGCGCAATGTGACGACGGAAAATTTCTCTTTGTTTGCATATCCGATGATCGGGATGTCGTACGGAAGAGCCCATACTTCTTCAGCATTTTTAAGAGTAAAAATCTCATCTCCATGGATGTTTGTTGTGCTTGAGGATTGTCCGCCATATTTGACGACGACTTTCCTTAAGTCTCGACGAAATTCCCAAGGGTTTTCACTCAATAGCCAGCAATCCGGCGCCTCTATCTGGAGACCGTCCCACAATTGTTGTTCAAAAATTCCATATTGGTAGCGCAATCCATATGCTTGTGCCGGTAGATGTTGCGTCGCTAGGGAGTCTAAGAAGCATGAAGCAAGACGTCCCAATCCGCCATTTCCCAATCCCGGATCGGGTTCTCTCGACATGATTTCAGAATAGTTGCGGTTCATTTTATGGAGCACAAGACGGACTATATCGCTTGAGTTCAGATTGCTTATATTATTTGTTAATATTCTCCCTGGGAGATATTCCATTGAGAGGTAATAAAGCATCCGGATATTATGTTGTTGTTGAGTCTGTGCTGTTGCGAGCCAGTTGATCATGATTTCTTCGCGCAGGGCGTAGCAGAGGGCACTGTAAAATTCGTCTGAATTTGCTTCATCGGATACACGCCCCATCATTGTAATAAGATAGTGCTTTGTTTTGGCGATGAGCATGTCAGCTTGGTAATCTAGATCCATAATCCCCTCTTTCAGTATGAATTAGTGTATATATACAATTTATTTTTAAGTGTAGAGAGAATTTATACAGGCTCCAGTATATAGTCCTTCCAACTGAAAGTTGGACTTTTTAAGTCGCAGCCAAGCGT
>JBAWZJ010000020.1:0-14282 GCA_037143085.1 Parachlamydiaceae bacterium
ATCAAAAACAGAATATTTCGCGGCTCGGCTCATGATATTTTGAGCTGATCCAAAAAAGACCACAATGGCTAACGGGGTCGCACCAAATAGATTTACCACAACGTCCGCCATATCGCCCTTAGCAAAAAAGAAGGCAAAGAAACCAATACTTGTAAAAAAGAGGATGACGGGTGTAAGCAGAGCCGTAAACGTCCAACCACATTTACGAATAGAATTCCCTGAAATAAATAGGGCTGCCAACGTAGCAACAACACCGATAATTGATGTGACATGACTCATGTATATGTTATAATCGCTCGGACTAGGATATAACTCCCTCATTTCATGCTTCCACACAACTTCTACGAGGTTGATGACAATGTTATAAGCGATAACAATCAGCGCAAGGCAAATCATGTAGCGGGAACGGAATAAGTAACCAAAACTTTCACGCATCGATAATTTACCCCGAACACCACTAGCTTTTTTCTCTTCCACAGGGTCGTAAAATCGAGCATCTTTCAAAATGGACGTATTGAGCCAACGAAATACTATCAAAGCCCCAAAACCGGCCAATATAACTAGTCCGACTAACATCGTCATCGACTGTCCCCATGCATCAGTCCCAAATGGTAGATTTGGATTGAACTGCTGACTGGAAAACCATACTGAAGCTTCTCCTGCGGCAACACCTGAAAGGTTAGCGCCTATCCCAAATAAACCGTAGAAACGCTTTGCCTCTCCGATACGGGTAACCTGATTCGCAAATCCCCAAAACAAGAGAGAAAGGATAATATTGCTCCATAACTCAGACATCACGTAAAACGAGGTTAACGTCCAATTGCGGAACATCGCTATCATCCCCTTAAAACCCGGAGGCAATATCGTAGATAAAAAATCTGCCGTTTGGTTTGGATGCAACTGATCACGTATTGGATACAAAACAGCAGCAAATAACAAGAAATAACCTAAAAAAATCCCCATCATGGCGTAAAACACTGTTTCCCGCTTCAGTCGGTTTGAAAAGCGAGTAAATAGATAGGTCATCAAAATAGCGCCAGGAAACATTACCCAGACTTTAATGAATGGAATCACTTCAGCCCCTGATGATTTTGCGGTAACAACCAACGTATCTTTCAAGATTCTTAAAACATTGTAATCAAAAGAAACCAGAAAGAAAATCAAGAGCATCGGAATAAGTTTCTTCAACTCAAAGCGATGTACCGGCCAAAGAGCATTTCGCCAACGGCCAAATTTTGGTAACTCCTCACCAGATATCGACATGGGAAATCCTTATATGATAAAAAGTTAAATACTGTTGCTTAAAAGAGAGGTCGGGAGAGGAGACACATCGTAAATTAGACATATATCGTTTGTTTTAAGTTTAAGACCCTTTACAAACCACGCCGAGTGTACCAAGAACATGCTATTTATGCAACTTCTTTTCGACACGCCAAGCGAATATCTAGTTTAACAGAAAAAGATAAAAAAAGCAATAATTATTATAAAATTTTATATATTAGTAGTTAATACTTCAATACCAGGGAGTTTTCCAAATTCAATGTATTCTAAAGAAGCTCCCCCTCCTGTCGACAGGTGTGTCATCTTATCAGCGACACCAGCCGCCTGCACCGCAGCAATAGAATCGCCGCCTCCAACAATAGAAATGGCTCTAATCTGAGCCAAAATATGGGCTATAGCATTCGTTCCTTTAGCAAACTCAGGAATTTCAAAAACACCCAAGGGCCCATTCCAAATCACTGTCGAAGCTTTTTTCAATTGGGCAGCATATTCCAGAATTGTTTCAGGACCAATATCTACCCCTTCAAACCCTTCAGGAACACCTTCTGAGGACTTTACAATATGATAATCAGCCCCTTCCTTGCATTCTTTTGCCACAACAATATCTTTTGGAATGAATAAACGCCCGTTGCTAAGGGTCAATAACTCCCTCGCTTTGTCAAGAAAGTGATCTTCACAAATCGAGTTTCCTATCTGAATTCCTTGCGCTTTCCAAAATGTGTATGTCATTCCCCCTCCAACAAATACAGCATCAGCTTTTTTCATTAGAGCTTCAATAACACCACATTTGGTCGAAATTTTTGATCCGCCTATGATTGCGTAAAACGGGCGCTTGGGATTTGCGAGAGCATCGCCTAGAAATTTTATTTCTTTCTCTAGAAGGAATCCTGCTGCTGCTTTTCCCGGAAAAAGACGAGGAACATCAACGATTGAAGCGTGAGCACGATGTGCAGCACCAAAAGCATCATCAACATAAACATCCCCAAGAGAAGCTAGCTGCTTTGCAAAATCGGGATTTTCTTCAGGATGCTCTTCAGCACGATGAAAACGGAGATTTTCCAATAGAAGAACCTGCCCTGCCTGAAGGGCTTTTACCTTCTCTTTAACTTCTGACCCAATACAGTCTGAAGCAAAGAGAACGTCTCGGCCAATCAGCTGAGAAAGACGTTCTGCACACGGTCTGAGAGACATCTCGGGAACCCGCTTATCTTTTGGCCTTCCAAGATGACTCATCAGAATCAAGGCCCCGCCACGATCTAATACATTGTTGATCGAAGGCACTGTTGCCGTAATGCGCGTGTCATCTGTAATGCCCCCTTTATCATTCAAGGGAACATTGAAATCGACACGCATCAAGACCTTTTTCCCTTTTACCGGAAGATCCCTTAACGACAACTTAGCCATGATAACCCCCTACCAATGCAATAAACCGTGCAAGAGCCGACTTAAATCTTGATATGTCAAGAAAATGAAGAATGCAATCAATATCAAAGCAAACGGCAAAATTAATTTTTCCAACGTCTTAGGTGAAAGGCGTCGACCTGATATCATTTCTAAGAATGACAAAAGAATCGTTCCTCCATCAAGAACCGGAATTGGGAGTAAATTCAGAATTCCCAAATTAAGACTGATAGCCCCTAACCAAAATAAAGCTTCCTTGATACCCACTTTCCAATTGTCATGAACAACCTGTACGATACCGATAGGACCGCTGATCCACTTCGGATTTAGAGATCCTGTTACAAGAGCCTTCAGTGTACGCCATATTTCAGAAAATACCTGTTCAAATTGGGCTACTGGAGAAGGATTATAATTTACTTTTCTGTCCTGCACGCCAGGCAACCCAAGGAGCAATTGTTTCTCTTGTGTTTTGAACAATGCCAAAGCTTGAGTCCTTTTCTCCGGATCATCAATTTTTTCCAGTTCTTTTTTATGCTCCAATAACTCAGCTGCAAGCCAAGCCTGTTTTTCAGGAGACAATTCAAAGTCGTTGCGCATTTTTGGTACGATGGCATTCAGGAGAACATAATCTCCAGCAGCACGAATCTCATGACCGGTTCCGATGCTATTGGCTATTGCGCTAACATCATTCCAATTGATCTCTTTATCAAAACTACCATCTGCATCTCTAGAGGAAATTTTATCAAAAAGCGCCGGGTTTCTTTCAACAATAATATTAACCCGATGCTCTTGAAGCTTTGCTAACAACTCGTAAGAGGTTTTAACTGGTGCTCCATCAATAGCAATAATTTTATCTTTCGGCTGTAAAGGAGTTTCGCTTGAGCTATATGGATGCGCAGGAAAAGCTTCGGTTTGGTTTTCCTTATCTATAAATCTCATCTCTCCTTCAACGACACAGTCATTAGTCAAACTATATGGAAGAGCGTATAGCTTTTGAATTTTGACATTATTTAGTCCCGCTTCGTACTTCCAATCTGTCATCTCTTCTTTAAATGCAGGATCCATCTTCAGCTCTTGCATCAAAATTCGAGGAACGCGAACCAATAAACGGTTTCCCTTCCGGAAGATTGTCAAGAGAACCCGATCGTCATTCAGCAAGTAAGCCAGCTGTTGCCCTGAAAATACAAGGTCACCATCCGCCCACACGATCCGATCCCCATACTGGATACCACTCTGCAACATTGGAGATCCTTCAGGTAAAGGATTTTCTTCTCCATTCGGCAACTTTGCATAAAAAATATAATTAGCCGATCCAATAATTCCGGTTGTCATAATTCCTTTTTCAACCGCACTTGGATGTGAATAAGGCTTCACTGTCAATTCAAAAGGTTCCTTGTGATGAGTCACATAATCAACTCTATCTCCTTTAACAATGACTCCCTCACCATTCATCATCGCCGCATAAAGATGATCCTTAGCACCTGTAAATGACTGATCATTATAAGAAATTATTTCATCCCCAGGCCGTATTCCAGATATAAACAAATCAGATTTAGGATCTACCCAACCGATCTTATGTGTGAATTCAGCAAAATTTTTCTCTCTTCCCCCAGTCGCCCAAATTACCACGAAAAATAAAAACGCCAATACAAGGTTGACAAAGGGCCCGGCAAAAGCGACTTTAATACGGTCTATCGGCCGCTTACCAAAAAATCCATCTGGGATATCATGCGGATCGATCTCCCCACGAGGGTCTTCACCTGCAATCTTGACGTAGCCTCCAAAAAGGAGCCAACCAATTTGCCATTTAACCCCTTTTCTCTCCCAAGAAAAAATTGGTTTGCCAAATCCAATGGCAAAGGTTTCTATCCTCATTCCGACACGGCGTGCCATGAAGTAGTGACCAAGTTCATGAAGAAATATAAGAAAACTTAAGCCTAAAATTGCAAGAAGAACATAGAGGATGCTGACGATCATAATCGATATTTACCTTTATATTTTATGGACGGTTGTACCGATTCTGTCATAAAAGGTAGAAAATATCCAACGAAATTTATGATCGAATTTAGAGGTTGCGCGTTTAATGTGAAATCTTTTATACTCCACGGATATCTTTTCAAGAAGACATCTTTTGTCTTTGAGAAAGGGTGTAGTAAACAGTTGAGGGAGTCGAAATACCCCCTCAGTTAATGAATATTTTTTTAAGGAGAAGGCTCAAATGCCGACAATTAACCAGCTTGTTCGAAAGCCGCGCGAAGCGAAAAAAAAGCGCAGCAAATCGCCAGCATTGCAACAGTGCCCACAGCGTCGAGGCGTGTGTCTACAAGTAAAAACGAAGACGCCAAAGAAACCAAACTCCGCTCTACGTAAAGTAGCTTGGGTTCGTTTGTCTACAGGACAAGAAGTCATTGCTTACATCGGTGGAGAAGGCCATAACCTTCAAGAACACAGCATCGTGCTCGTGCGCGGCGGTCGTGTGAAAGACTTACCAGGGGTACGTTACCACATCGTTCGTGGAGCATTAGACTGTGCGGCAGTGAAAGACCGTAAACAAGGAAGATCGAAGTACGGGGCTAAAAAGCCTAAGTAACACTAGGATGCTCGCATGATGAGTATCCTGGTTCGCGATTTACGTTTTGATTATCAAAAACGTTAATCACGCACAGGTTTCTGCGTTATGTAGAAGCCAGGTGAATCTCGCGATTCTTCCTCACACAGGCATAGCCTGAAAAAAAACTTTGCAACTATTTAAGAGGAAATCATGTCAAGAAGACGCCGTGCAGAAAAACGGGAGATCGATCCAGATCCAGTTTATAAAAGCACATTACTAGCAAAATTTGTCAATAAAGTGATGGAACAGGGCAAAAAATCTACAGCCCGTCGCATCATCTACAACGCCTTGGAAAAATTTGCTTCTAGGGTTAAATCAGAAAACCCATTAGAAGCTTTTGAACAAGCTTTAGAAAATGCGAAACCTTCTCTAGAAGTAAAATCTCGCCGTATTGGTGGTGCCACTTACCAAGTGCCTATTGAAATCCCAACAAACCGTCGGATTTCTATGGCAATGGGTTGGATCATCAACCACGCAAGAGCTAAAACTGGACGTTCCATGGAAGATGGTCTTGCTGGGGAACTGGTTGATTGCTTCAATAACCAGGGAACAACGATCAAGAAAAAAGATGATACACACCGGATGGCAGAAGCTAACAAAGCATTTGCCCATTATAAGTGGTAACTAGGAGACAGACACCATGGCAAGACCTCCAAATGAACATTTAAAAGATGTCCGTAACATCGGTATCATGGCCCACATTGATGCTGGTAAAACGACGACAACTGAAAGGATCCTGTACTACACAGGTCGAGTTCACCGCATGGGTGAAGTGCATGAAGGTGCCGCAACAATGGACTGGATGGAGCAAGAACAGGAGCGTGGAATCACGATCACTTCTGCTGCGACAACAGTGTTCTGGAAAGGGACAAAAATCAATATTATTGATACCCCGGGCCACGTTGACTTCACAATCGAAGTAGAACGCTCTCTACGAGTCCTCGATGGATCCGTAGCTGTATTCTGCTCCGTATCCGGTGTTGAACCTCAATCTGAAACAGTATGGCGCCAAGCTGATAAGTACGGCGTACCACGTATCTGCTTCGTCAATAAAATGGACCGTACCGGCGCAGATTTCTTCGACGCAGTTAAAACGATGCGTGAAAAACTCCATGCCAATGCAATTCCTGTTCACTGCCCAATCGGTGCAGAATCAGAATTCAAAGGGATGGTTGATCTCGTCAGAATGAAAGCATTCTTCTTCCACGATGAAACATTAGGTGCTGACTGGGAAGAGACAGAGATTCCAGCAGACCTCCTAGAAAAGTGTCAAGAAATGCGCTCTGCTCTCCTCGAAGAGTTGGCCACTGTTGATGACTCAAATGAAGCTTTCATGACAAAAGTTTTGGAACATCCAGAACAACTAACGGAAGAAGAAATCAACGCAGCAATCCGTAAAGGTGTCTGCGCGAATAAATTCAATCCGGTGTTATGTGGCTCTGCGTTCAAAAACAAAGGGGTTCAACAACTTCTAGATGCAGTTGTTAGCTGGATGCCTTCTCCAATCGACCGTGGTGAAGTGAAAGCTATCGATCTTAAGACAGATCAAGAGATCGTTTTGCAACCAGATGACAATGCTCCGTTTGCTGCCTTAGCCTTCAAAATTATGACAGACCCTTATGTGGGCCGTCTAACATTTATCAGGATTTATAGCGGCACCCTAACAAAAGGGATGAACCTCATCAACAGCACGAAAGATTCTAAAGAAAGGATCTCTCGTCTTCTCGAAATGCACGCTAATAAACGTGAAGAAAGAGATGAATTCCATGCTGGAGATATCGCAGCTTGCATCGGCTTGAAAAAAGCTAGCACAGGTGACACTCTCTGCTCTGCAGACCATCCTCTCTTATTAGAAAAGATGGAATTCCCTGATCCTGTTATCTCTATGGCTATTGAACCAAAGTCTAAGGGCGACCGCGAGAAGCTTTCGATGGCTCTCTCTGCTCTTTCTGAAGAAGATCCAACATTCCGTGTCTCAACAAACGAAGAGACTGGACAGACGATCATCGCCGGAATGGGTGAGTTGCACCTAGAGATCCTCCATGACAGGATGAAGCGGGAATTTGCTGTTGAAGCAAACGTTGGTAAGCCTCAAGTATCGTACAAAGAGACGATCACGGCTCCAAGCAAAAGCCAAACTAAGTACGTCAAACAGTCCGGTGGTCGTGGTCAATATGCCCACGTTGAAATTGAGATCCGTCCTAATGAAAAAGGAAAAGGGATTGAAGTTAACAATAAGATCGTCGGTGGTGTTATTCCTAAAGAATTCATCAATCCTACGATTAAAGGGATTGAAGAAGGGATTCTCACGGGTGTTCTCGCTGGCTACAGCCTTGTCGATGTCGTTGTTGATATCGTCTTCGGTTCGTACCACGATGTTGACTCGAGCGAAATGGCGTTTAAGATTTGCGGATCCATGGCATTAAAGGATGCAGCAAAGAAAGCAAAGCCGATTATCCTAGAACCTATCATGAGGGTCGATGTCACATCCCCAGAGTCCGCTATGGGCGATGTCATTGGTGACTTAAACCGTCGCCGTGGCCAGATTATGGGTCAGGAAAATCATAAGGGAGCTATCATCATCCACGCAGAGGTTCCTCTCAGTGAGATGTTCGGTTACTCTACCCAATTACGTTCCTTCTCATCGGGACGTGCTACCTATGTTATGGAGCCGAGCCACTTTGAGCGCGTGCCCACGAAAATCCAAGAAGAAATCATTAAGAAGTAAGGTTCATAAGGTTAATTATGGCAAAACAAGAAAAACAGCCCAAGCAGGAGAAGCAGCCGCGCCAAGCGCGTCAGAAAATCCGCATTCGTCTGAAAGGTTACGATCAACGTATTTTGGATCGTTCTACAGCAGATATTGTGGAAACAGCAAAACGCACTGGTGCTGGTGTTGCAGGCCCAATTCCGATGCCAACAAGGATCGAACGGTACACTGTTCTCCGTTCTCCAAACATCGACCGCAAATCGCGCGAGCAGTTTGAGATCCGCACACACAAACGCCTAATTGATATTCTTAACCCAACAAGTAAGACAATCGACGCCCTCAAGACGTTGACTCTCCCTGCTGGCGTAGACATTAAAATTAAAGCGTAATTGAAGAAGGGGGAATTGTAAAATTCCCCCTTTTTTAGATGATTAAAGCTCTTCCGGCCCTATCTGATTTCAAAAACTCTGCAGCATCCTTAACAGACAATTCCATAGATAACAAACCGCTTTCACTTGGAATCCATTCGGCTTTTTTAAAACCTAATTTTTCGTAAAAACCGATAGCGGTAGGCACCGACTCCAATGAGACAGCGCCCCTGTATCCTTTTTCAATACTCGCATAAATGGCACCTTCTATTAAAGCCGTTCCGGCGCCTTCAACGCGTCTTTGATCCATTTTGTTAGCTTCTATCTTCAGATTCCATGGTGCTGTACTTATATAAGCGATATATAAAGGAATCTTAATGTCTTTATTTTCCGGAGTTTTCCTTGTTTCATCAACCTTAAAGAGAGCCGCAGCTTGTATGTTATCTTCATCATCATTGACAACTTTAAAAACCATTTTTTTTGCTTTTTCCGCAGAGGATCTCAAAGTTTCTAAGCTAGACAGAAGAAAATCATTAATTATCTTATTTTGCCTAACGAGAATTTCCCTCTTGGTTAACAGATTATTTTCAGTATTCCACCCCTTTAATTTTTCTATTCTATTATCAATAATTTCATAAGAATGGTGTTTAGGATCTAAATTATTTTCAACAAGTAATTTTTCATCTGGATTCAAATCTTTTCTAAATTTTACCGCATTTTTTCTTTGTTCAAGAGCATTTTCTCGTTTTTTGAGAGCAAATTCCCGAAAGCACTTTTGTATTTTTATTGCGCTTTTTTCTTTAACAAGATTCTCTAACGAAGAAATCGTATTATCCATCCAATTTAACATCGTTGTTTTATTCGGATTAGATTTCAATAAGACTGTTCCAATATTTTTCCCTTTAATCAATGCCTGTTTACATTTATCTGTAAAAAGTGAATCACCACTCACCCGCTCTTTAAAAATATTCCCCAAACTAATCAATGTATTGACATCATTAAAAGATTCTAATATCACTTTCTCTAATCGATTCTCATTACCATTAAAAAAAAATAACACCTTATGAAACCATGAGAGATCTTCCTTTTTTATCAAACTGAACGTATAAGATCCATTTTTGGATTCAATAGAAATCTCATCGCCCTCATTTGTTTTAGACAGAAGATCAATAAAAGCCTCTGTCTGCTTTAACGTACCGCTATTTATAAAATCCATTATAAACACTTTAAAAACATTTAAAAACCAATAGTTATTATATTTTAAACGTAAATTATTATCAAATACAATTAGTAATAAAATGAAAATTTAGGGTCATTACGCAAATGGATATACTGGAATCAGTATATAATGATTAAGTTATTGCTTAGTCAATTTTCCCCAAAGAGCCGTAGCATTAGTTGCTAGTTCCAATATTTCCTTTGGGATTTTGACAATGCTTTCATGAATCTGAGACAAAGATTGTGAAAGATAATAAAAAATTGCAATTAAAGCATCGTTTGGAGTTTTCTTTTCTATTAAACGACTGATAGCATGAATGTCATCTATTGATGCAGAAAGAATATCGACAGATAAACCTAAATTGAACTCCACAGCGTCTTTAATATATTTTTCTCCTTTAAATTTAGCGATTTGTTCTAATGCATAGATTAAGACTTTAGAAAGATCATTTTTAATTATTGTATAGTCTCTATTCTCTAACACAGAGATAAGGGTAGGGATTACATGGATGAGACTGTCATGAACAAATTCTTCTTTTGATGATAAAATAGCATCATAGTCAGTGAAGTTTTTGATGAATTCACCCGAAGATAAAACATAATCAAATTGACCTATCTTCAGAGGTGGTAAATTAAGGCGTTCTGTTTTGAGTTTAATCCAACCGTTTACGAGTTCTTTGTGATCCGGTAGTGAAAGAATTTTTTCTTCCCAGACATACCCGAGACTTGCTAAGAGCGGAATCAAGTCGTGAGCATGGGATGGATTGAGAGGCAGCATCTTATTGTCTGGTTCTACAGCAGGAAAAGTCTCTTCTTGCTTTTTTTTTAAAGCCTTTCTTTTTTTTAAGCTTTCATCAGTAATCAAGTCACCTGAGTCAAACTTTTCACGCAATTTGTAAAGGTAAATGGTTCCTCCATTGAGACCTGGCTTGGAACTGATACACTCCCATAGAGACCCCTCTTTTTCTTTGAGATTGGCGTCTTTGACCAAAGGATCTGCTGAGAGGTGAAGCTCTTGCGTTTTCTTTGACGCTAGAAACTTACTTAAGATGAGGACTTTATCAGCACTGGTTGCGTTGATTTTATTTAGGATAAACCCAACTTGGTTATGATTTAATAAAAGAGTTGGCAATTCGAGATTATCTTCAGACAAAATATCTTTAACAAGATGCTTTAGATCAGCATTATTTTGAACAGATAGGTGATCGTCATGAGAAATTGAAGCAATTTTAAGTATATTTATTAAACACTCTTTATTTTCCGTTATTTTATTTTCAGGAGAAAACATAAAAACCCAGCTTATCCGATTTTATTAAATCATAAAAAAATAAATCAACAACCTTTAAAAACAAGAACGACTAGCTATACTGAACGTAATTCGGTATAATTCTCTCGATTCGGTCTAATCACGCTTTCATATGAGTTTTTTTGCTTTTCCTTCTCCTTCAGTTCCTACGGAAAAATAAATAAGTAGTCAATATCAATAACCCAATATTATGGATATGGGACGTTTTCGATCGTTCAACCACGGGAGCTTTCACGCTAGCCAAATCAGATAATTTAAACGCAATTTTTTAGGTACACTCTCTAGTTGCTTATCTGGAAACTTGACGTGCTGGCTTCTCGTCGACTTTTGCCAACGATCTTCCCCTTACGTACATGAAAAATATATTCGATCTGTTCAATACCACGCGTTCCACAAGGGATCCGCTGTATATAGCTGTATTCTTCTACCCCATTGGGAAGTTCTCGTATTTCGTACGGTTCCCCATAGATAGCTTCAACTCTTTGGATTTCTCCTCCAAGGGCAATACCGTTGAAATCTGATTCCCTAATTAGTGGAGCAACAGAACACCCACACAATATTAATAATAAAAAATAAGAGAGCTTATGCTTATACCAAATGTCATTCAAAAATCGACATTTCATTATCCTTTTCTCCACACCCGTCCATCGATAACCGTGCGGAGTTGATCGGATGCGGCGTATTCTGCATGGAGCATATAATCTTTGTTGTCTTGCAATTCATAAACCTCAAATCCTTCGAACTCGGGGTGCCCTCGAAACTCCCAAGCGACCGCCCTTTTATCCATTACACATTTTCCAAGAATAGTCCCTAATAAATCACTCGTCAGTTCAACAATGCACGAATTGGCTGTAATATCAGAAAACACAAGAGTGTTAAAAACATCACCCTCTCTTCCTTCCATCTCGACTTGCTGCTGACATCTAATCAATCCATTTTCACTTTTTTCTACGCGCCATTTCGTAAAAAAACGAAGGTGCTCAGGAGAGGCGCTAAATGTAACTTTCCCTTCTCCTATCCATAATCCAGGCTGAAATATAAATTCGTGTGGAACCATTAGAACATGAACCTCCGGCTATAAATACTTTGTAAAATTCCTAAAGCAATCATCGTTGCAATAATAGAGGATCCCCCATAGGTCACCAAAACCAATGGTACTCCTGTAATGGGTAACAATCCCGTCATCATTCCAATATTAACGAGAATATGCATGGCCAAATAAACGCTAATCCCTGCAGAAAGAAGACGGCCAAACTGATTACTCGCCACAGCTGATACTTGGAAACTAAAATATATCAAAGCGTAAAAAAGGGCCAACATCAAAAAAAGTCCAAAAAAACCAAACTCCTCTCCAAAGGCTGGAAATACAGAGTCCGTATACGGAGCAGGCAACCAACCTCCCCCTGCATATTCACTCGCGCGCCACCCCTCTCCAAAAACGCCCCCAAGAGCGATTGCGGTGGAAGCTGCCTTTTGATGATGAGTGTTTGGATCAAGCCTATCAAATTGATACTCTTTTAACACTTTAGTCGCATAAGGTCTCAACTCTTCATGTGATACAATATCTAAAAAAATGCACGCAACAATCACAAGAGCGATCCCGCCAATTAATGTCATTGCTTTGACAACGATTGGACGTACCCCTCCAAAATAAAACATGACGAGTGTAATCGGAAATAAAACAAGCGCTGTCCCCAAATCTGGCTGTTTAAGAATGAGTAAAAAGGGAAGTCCAACAATAGCGGACCCAAGAAATGCTGTGCCCCACGATTCAATTTGAGACTGTCTTCTCTCCAAAAACCAGCTTAAAGAGATCACAACAATAAGTTTAGCACATTCCGAAGGCTGAAAACTAAAGGGAATCAAAGGAACTCGATACCAACGATGAACTCGTTGGATCGGATCGGTAAAAAATAATCCGACCAATAAAAGAATAATCGCCGGATACAGAAACCATGTCCATTCACGCAATTTATTATAATCGAATCCGGCGACAGCAAAAAAAACGCAAAATCCAATAGCAAACCAACGGAGCTGCTGTTTGGCAATAGGAGTTAAAACACCCTCCTCGACTCCATCTGGAGCCGTCCCAGCCGTGAATGATGAGACAACTAGAAAACTAATCAGCATCAATCCGAGCATAACCGGGATCACTCTAAAATCTATCCTAGATAAATAACGATAACTCCACATTAATAAACCTTTTAGTCGTCCTTGCAAAAAGTGATATTTCCTCGACTTTGTACAATTTTTAGACAAAGCCTTGGAGATGAGCTTAAAAATTGTACAAAGTCGAGGTTTCGGGCTATACCGAACGTTACTCAAAAGTAGGCATTTCTAGCTGTGCGAAAATCCCCGCAGATCGAACATCGTAAATTGGTCAGTAATCAATACGAACCAATTTACGATGTTCGATCTCCGGGGTTTTGGCGCGCTAGAAACGCCAACTTTTGAATGACGTTCAGTATACTCTATATTGCAGGAAGCTGGAAAATAATTCCACTTTCTCTCAGAATAACTTCTTATGGATTTAATACGACGTCATTTTACACTCATCGATTCTACAAATACTTGGGCAAAACAACATGCCGAAGAGCTTCCTTTTGATAAAATCACCCTAGTCACGGCAGATGCACAAACTGCGGGACGCGGGCGCTTCAAAAGACAATGGGAATCGCCTCCTAACCAAAACATTTACGCTTCTTTTTGCTTTTTCATTAAAAAACGAAGACCCGATATAGGAAATATCCCTCAAATCTTAGCGCTGTCTTGCGCCGATATTCTTGAAACCTTGGGGTTTTCTCCTGAGTTAAAATGGCCTAATGATATTCTTTTATCTAAGAAAAAAGTCGCTGGCATACTTGCTGAAACGACATCGACTGAAAACGGTCTATGTGTAGTCATCGGAATAGGCCTTAACGTCAATATGCCCCTTGATATATTACAACGGATCGACCGCCCTGCCACATCCCTTGCAGTGGAACGAGGCTGTCCCTTCGATGTAGAAACGGTCTTAAACTTGCTCGCCAATAAATTTTCTGTAGACCTGGATGTTTTTTTGAATCAGGGATTTGTCCCCTTCCTCAATCCTTACAAAAAAAGAATCTCTGAACAAGAAAATCGAGCGGTCCGCTTCCATGACAACAATATTGTATGGAGCGGCACGATAGAAAGGATCGAAAATGATGGATCCTTATCTCTAAAACTGCCCGACGGAAGCATCAAAAACTTCATTGTCGGGGAAATTTTATTCTAAAAACTTGCGTATTTTGCTTTCTTTAGGAGAGGTCTGTGATCAGATGGAAGAGTACACTTAATTTTTTCTCAGCTTTTTTACTCACCTTACGCACGCTTATTTTTTTTAAATAATTTATCTACAAATAAAAA
>JBAWZJ010000021.1:0-14242 GCA_037143085.1 Parachlamydiaceae bacterium
ATCTCCGGGGTTTTGGCGCGCTAGAAACGCCAACTTTTGAATGACGTTCGGTATAGTACTCGTTACACTTATTATATTAAAATATTATCAAAATTAAATCAAATACACAAAAATTTATTAAATCTTAACAAGAAAATCTTAAGATTAACAGTACATAAAAAGGAAAATTATGATTCGTATTTTATTTTTAATATTTTTCTCAATAAATACTTTCGCAACACTTTCATTTGTAGAAGCTGAAGACATCAAAACAACGTCCAACTCTATGGCAGAAAAAATATATTCTCCAACAGAGTGTTATACAGTAGTGAAAGTTTTGGGAGAAGGTGTCTTCGGAAAGGTTTACGCTGTCAAAGACTCCCTTGGAAACCCCTTCGCCCTCAAAAGTCACAAAATGTATGAGCAAACAACAGACAATCACTCTGTTTTTTTCAATCTCCTTGCTAGCGCACAAAGAGAATTTGAACGAGGTCAGCTCTTCGATCACCCCAATATTGTTAAATCTTATGAAATTTTCGACACTTCCTCACTAGAGGAAGAGACAACAACGAATATTCTCCTCGAATATGTCGAAGGCAATACATTATCGAAAACAGAAAAAAAGAGTCTTTCAAAAGATGAAGTGCTAAATGCTGCGGTCCAGTTTCTCGACGCGGTGCGCTATGCTCTGACCTTTGAAATGTTTCACCTCGATTTGCATCATGGCAATATCATGTTAGATAACAATTCAAATATCAAAATCATCGACCTCGCAAGCTTTTTCAACCTAAAAGAGATCCTCTCTTTTGTCAAACTGGAATCCGAAAAAAATAAAGCGAACTCAAACGAACCACAGGCGATGGCAATGCTTGCTCCAAATGCGCTTAATGAGCTGAAAAATGACCCGGTAAAAGAGGCAAAATAAAGAGCTTTTCTTGACAAACGCCCTCGAATGGTAAAAAAACTAGAGACAATTCTAGAAGAAAAGAGAAAGAGACCGCAAGCTTTTAAAATGATGGCGCAAAATGTTACTGACAAAGAAAAAGAAACAGATAAAGAAGAGAGCGAATCCACTGATTTCGCTCCTTTACACTCCTCTTATTTTGAGTCCGTTTCAGAGATCGTCGGCGACTTAGTGAATAAGTCTAATCTCCCAAGGCAAGATAAAATCGAGCTGCGCGCTGAAATCAAAAAACTCGCATGGAATTACCAAGAAGATGTTGAAGAAGGGCAAAAAATCCCAATCAGCACTTATTTGAATCTTTTAGTAGAGACACTTTCTTCACGCTAACATTGGATTTCTATTGATTATATACCGAATGTGATTCAAAATTCGGCATTTCTAGCTGCGCGAAAATCCCCGCGGATCGAAGATCACAAATTGGTCTGTATTGTTCAATACGAACCAACTTTCAATCTTCAATCCACGAGGTTTTGGCGCGCTAGAAATGCCAAATTTTGGAAAAACAATTTTATTTTTTGGAAGGTATATATGAAAAAAGCCACATTTGTTATCTGCGCGCTAGCAACTTCAGCTTCGCTATTAGCTTGTTATGCTGACCCTAAAACATTCCCACAAAACCTTTCAGATACGATTGAAAACTTAGCAAACACGATTCCAGAAATTGAATATCAGTCAAATCCCAACTACACAAAAATAGAAAATGTAGCCCAATATGGAGAAGCAGACTGGAGCAACGTGATTGGCATTGCAAAAAATATTTCAGTAACGGATGCCGCTAGCATTGCTGATGCGAATCCCGACGTAACCTATTTCTTTTATGTGAAGGGTTTCAGAATGGGATTAAATAATGGGAACGGAATGTATATTTTCAACCATGGTGATGCCGTATTCTTTTCAGGATCTCCTTGGTGGGGCTCAGCGCCCAATCTAGCTGACGGCTATATTAAAAATATTCAGTAATGACCCTATAATTGATCGAAAGAGGTTTTTTATGACGCAACAAACACGCTTGGCCCGCTATCTTGCCTCAACAGGAAGCAAACCACATAACAGCGCTGCCATCGCCTATCTCGCAGCGCTCGACCAAATTGATACTGTGGCTCCTGAGATAGCAAAGAGCATCGTTCAAGAACTTATAGATCAACGCTCCCACCTAAAGCTTATCGCCTCAGAAAATTATTCTTCTCTCGCTGTCCAACTCGCAATGGGAAACCTCCTAACAGATAAATATGCTGAAGGGTATGCAAAACATCGCTTCTACGCAGGCTGCGATAATGTCGATTCTGTAGAAGAGATAGCGATAGAACAAGTCAAAAAACTGTTTGGCTGCGAACACGCTTATGTACAACCTCACTCCGGCGCAGACGCTAATCTCGTAGCCTTCTGGTCGATCTTAGTTCACCGGATCCAAAATAAAGAAATCGAAAAATTAGGAAAGAAAAATCTCGATGAGTTGTCTCCAGCTGAATATGAACAGGTTAGACAGCTACTGGTTAACCAGAAAATCATGGGCATGTCCCTCAATTCCGGCGGTCACCTAACCCACGGATACCGACACAACCTCTCTTCAAAAATGATGCAAGCGTTTCACTATGATGTAGACAGAAAATCGGAACAGATCGATTACGGCGTCCTCGCCCAGCAAGTCAAAGAGGTGAAACCACTAATTCTCTTAGCCGGCTATTCGGCACATCCAAGGAAAATCAACTTTGCTAAAATGCGCGATATCGCAGATTCGGTTGGCGCAACATTCATGGTTGACATGGCCCATTTTGCCGGACTCGTCGGAGGTAAGGTCTTCCAAGGGGAATGGGACCCGATCCCTTATGCACACATAGTGACGTCTACAACACACAAAACACTCCGTGGACCAAGAGGGGGACTTGTTTTGTGCAAACAGGAATTTGCCGAAACGGTAAATAAAGGATGCCCTCTCGCTCTAGGCGGCCCACTCCCTCATGTTATGGCATCAAAAGCAATCGCATTTAAAGAAGCTAATACTTCTGACTTTTGTCTCTACGCCAAACGGATTGTAGAAAATGCTCAAGCGCTGGGTGAACGGCTAAAAGAACATGGCATACGATTGGTTACAGGTGGAACAGAAAACCATTTGGTTATCCTTGATATCAGCCGTTTTGGATTGACCGGACGGCACGCAGAGAACGCTCTCGCTCAAGCATTCTTAACAGTCAACCGAAATGCTGTTCCTTTCGATCCTAATGGTCCCTGGTATACATCAGGTGTGAGGATGGGAACTCCGGCAACAACGACACTGGGGATGGGAAAAGAGGAAATGAAAGAGATCGCGGACATCACGTTTGACGTTCTAAGTAACACAAAACCAGATATTTCAGAAAAGACCGGGCAACCGAGCAAAGCTGCATGCACAGTCTCTCCTGAAGTACTCAAGCGAAGCAGAGAGAGAGTTTTAGCTCTTCTCAAACGGTACCCTCTCTACCCAGAAATTGTGCTTGCCTGAAACTGGATGTTTAACTAAACTCGCGAACAGATCTTTTATAGCAAGAGATCTATACCGAACGTGATTCAAAAGTTGGTATTTTTAGCTGCGCGAAAATACCAACTTTTGAATCACGTTCGGTATAATAAATACATGGAGAAACCAATGGCTAAATCTGAAAAAGATCAAGATACCGCACCAACTCATTACATGAAACTAGAAGATAAGATCGATGCAACAATGCTCGATGCGCGTCGGGTGTTTTTAAATGATGCTGTCGACAATGAAACTGCAAATGCTCTAATTAAAAAATTGTGGTATTTAGAATTGAAAGATCCTGGCAAACCGATCCTTTTTATCATCAATAGTCCTGGAGGTTCTGTCGACTCCGGATTTGCTATCTGGGACCAGATCAAAATGATCTCTTCACCTGTAACAACACTCGTCACTGGATTAGCTGCTTCAATGGGTTCTGTCCTAAGCCTTTGTGCGGCTCCAAAACGACGTTTTGCTACCCCAAATGCCCGGATTATGATCCACCAACCTATGATTGCCGGCGTCATCAAAGGACAAGCTACAGACTTGGAAATTCAAGCAAAAGAGATGCTAAAAACCCGTAGCGCCCTCGTTGATGTCTATGTTAAAGCGACAGGAAAAGACAAAAAGGCGATTGAGCATGCTATCGATCGAGACAACTGGCTGACACCTGAAGAAGCTGTCACCTTCGGTCTTCTAGATGGCATTATCCACTCATTCAAAGAGCTGCCAGGACATTAGGGACCGAAAAAAAATAACCTACACGATGGGCCGCGCGAAAGCTCCCGCGGTTGAACGATCGAAAACTGCCCTATATTATAATATTGAGTTGTTTTCGATCCCTTCAACCCCGGGGCTTTGGCGCAGCCGAATCGTTTAGGTTATTTTTCCAGTCCCCCTAGACCTTTTGCATAATTCAGGGTATTTAAAATGGTCTCTATTCCTTTTGTCAAATATTCCGGTTGCGGCAATGATTTCGTTGTGATTGACAATAGGGATCTCGAACTCGAAACCTTAGATACTCTTATTCCTCGGCTCTGCGATCGCAACCGAGGGGTCGGCGCAGATGGGGTTCTCCTTCTAGAAACATCCCTTGTGGCTCAATTTCGCATGCGCATATTCAATGCAGACGGCAGCGAAGCAGAGATGTGTGGCAATGGGGTCCGTTGTCTAGCCCATTTCATCCATCAAATAGAAAATATAGGAAATAAATTCACAATAGAAACGATGCATCAAACGATGAGCGTTGTTGTCAACGAATCTCTCGTGAGTGTTGCCATGCCCTCTCCTCAAAAAGAGATCTCTCACCACAACGTTTCCGTTGACAACCGAGAATTTTCCCTAAATTTTCTCGATACAGGGGTTCCCCATGCGATCCATTTCGTTGACGATCTAAATCGCAATGATTTACTGCCGTGCGCTCCAAAAATCCGGTTCCATCCTGAATTTCAACCAAGGGGAACAAATGTCAATTTTGCTGAAGTCCTTTCAAACAAAAACATTGCAGTGCGCACTTATGAACGGGGTGTCGAAGGCGAAACGCTTGCCTGCGGCACAGGTGCTGTAGCTGTTGCTCTCGCTGCGGCAGCACTTTATGGAACCCCCACACCTATCACAATTATGACCCGCTCAGGAGATCCCCTTTCTATTGATTTCCAAGGCATTCCTCCATACGTCACTAATCTGGTAATGACAGGTCCTGCGATTAGGGTCTACGAGGGAGTTTTTAAACCCAACTTGCACTCTTAAATCACACATGAATTTGGCCGCACTTGCCAATAGACCTCTTTCGAAACTAAGGTTCTGTCGATTTTCGGGTTCTTTTGAGCCGATTTTCGACTTCAAATTGCAGGGGCCATATACGAAAGTTGATAGTGCCCCTGCAATTTGAATCGAAAAGCGGCCAAAACAATCCCGGAAATCGACGAACCCTTAGTTTCGAAAGAGGTCTAATATACTCTGCTGAACTGCTCGACAAAATAGAATATTTCACCTTCGTCATTCATCAGGCATATTGACACGTTCGTCTAAATTCACACGTGATTTAAGGGCGCAAGTTGGGTTTTTAATTGCAGTGAAGATCGATATCCAGTACACTCGGGGTAGTTTTATTTATTAGAGGAAACCTATGGCTACGAAGCAACAATTAGAAGCTCAGAACCCCTTAATTTTGCGTTGCAACCGCTTAATGGAGGCTTTTGCTAAATCCGACGACGAACGGGATTTCTATCTTGACCGTTTAGAAGGCTTTATCGTCTATGTAGACCTCGATAAAGGCGATGATGAACTCCACACACTAGAAAAAGAGCTAGAAAAACACTCTGAAAGATATTGCATGATCCCTAAGCTAACATTCTATGAAACAAAAAAAATCATGGAAGGGTTCATCAACGAAAAAGTATATGACATCGACACAAAAGAAAAACTCTTAGATATCATCCAATCTAAAGAGGCTCGTGAGAACTTCCTAGACTTCATTTACGACCACCACTCCGAACTTGAAAAATGGCAAACATTCTATCAAGAGCGCTCTCGGATCCGGATCATCGAATGGCTGCGTGTTAACAATTTCCATTTTGTCTTCGAAGAAGATCTAGAGATGCCCCGCCTTATTCTTGAAAAAATCAAGAAAGAGCTCTTCCAAACGAAAGTAGGAAAAGACATCCAAAACGCAAGAAAAGCCCTCTTTGCCAAAGCTAAGACATATTACTCTAACGAGGCTCTCAACCCAAGACCAAAACGTGGACGCCCGCCGAAACAAGTGCAAAAAGTTGAAGTGGAACATCATGTCACCACAGATATTTACACAACGGTTCCTAATGGGTTGCGAGGGTTCCTATTTATCCCTGATATGCATGGAACCTCTTCTGGATCGTTTTCTTCCAAGTTTGGAACAGAAGGAGATCTCTTCTCCCATAAACGCCCATCCTCGTCGGACAATGATTTAAGCATGGAAAGCTTAAACCAGAAACTTGAAACGTTGCGTAGTCTCTCCAGCAAATGGAAAGATATTGAAGTCACGAAAAAAGTCCCAACACCGCTTTCCTCAAAACCAACATTTGACGACTTTGATGATGACGAAGACGAAGACGAAGATGAGGATGAAGATGATTTAGACTTCTCTCCAAAAGGAAAAACAAAGAAAAAAGCACTTAATGGAAAAAAAGTTCCTCTCAAGCGGTTGCCTACTCCCAAAGCAGCGCAAAAAACGCCAATAAAGAAAGTTGCAACAAAAAAAGTTCCTGCAGCAAAAGCTCCACCTAAAAAGCCGGTAAAACAACCACTTAGAAGGATTGTGAAGCACGACAAAAAAAAACTATCTATAGAAAAGAAGGGAGCGACAAAAAGCGCACCTAAAAAGATGGTTCTAAAAAAAGCTATCGCAAAAAAAGCAAAATGCAGGCGCTAAACTCCTACATTGACCATACACTGCTTAGACCGGATGCTACTACCGCTGAAATCCAGGTGTTGTGCAATGAAGCCTTAACAAACAACTTTGCAGCGGTATGTGTCCTACCCTCTCATGTCAGGGATGTTGTAAAATTCCTTAAGGGGTCTTCGGTAAAAGTGTGTAGCGTTGTTGGCTTCCCCCTTGGAGCCAACACGCTTGAAACAAAATGTTTTGAAGCCTCCCAACTAGCCTCCTTTGGGGCCCAAGAACTCGACATGGTCATCAATATTGGAGCCTTGAAATCGGGCAACTATCAATTTATCAAAGATGAAATCATTGCAGTCGTCAGGAGCGCTGCCCCTGCTATAGTGAAAGTTATTATTGAAACATGCCTTCTTACTAAAGAAGAAAAAATTACAGTATGCCAGCTGGCATGTGAAGCCGGAGCCCATTTTGTCAAAACCTCAACCGGATTTTCAAAAAGCGGAGCTACCGTCGAAGATATCAGTCTAATGAGTCATGCTGTTGCCGGATACTCCGTAGGAGTAAAAGCTTCAGGAGGGATAAAAGACCGCACAACGGCCCTGGCAATGATTAATGCCGGAGCTACAAGAATCGGCACTAGCTCCGGCGTTTCTATTATTTCGAGAGAGTCTTGAGATAGTCGCAAGGAGCAAATCTATCACCATACAACTGCTGAAACTTTTTCAACTGACTCACGACATTATCGATCCCCAACGATGCAGCATAACGCATCAATCCCCCACGGAATGGAGGAAACCCTATTCCCATGATCAAGGCCATATCCAGATAATCGGGATTAGCCACAACCTTTTCTTCCAAGCATCGTGCCGCTTCATTGATCATGAGAAGAAACGTTCGAGCGCGCATTTCATCAACAGAAATTGTTTTCTGCTGTGCTCCTGCTTGAACACGTAGCTTTTCTACAGCTGGATTGGGTTTTCTTTTCTCCCCACTATACAGGTAGAACCCTTGACCACATTTTTTTCCGTACAGCTTGTTCTCATACATCAATGTGACAATTTTCGGAATTGTCATCCTTTTACCATACGCCTCTTCGAAGATTTTCCCCACCTTATATCCCACATCATTGCCTACTTCATCAGCCAAGACAAATGGGGACATCGGCATACCGAAATCGAGCATCATCTTTTCCAACTCATGGAAACCGGCTCCTTCTTCATACATGCGCATGATCTCATTCGCTCCTGTCATGAAGACTCGATTCACTAAAAATCCAGGGCAATCTTTCACTACGATTGGTGTCTTACCCAATTTGCGGCACATGTCAACAACTGTGACAATAGTTTCAGGTGATGTCTTTTCCGAAGCGACAACTTCAACCAGCGGCATCTTATTTGCCGGGTTAAAAAAATGCATTCCCACAAAGCGTTCAGGATGCTTTAACACTTTGCCCATATCAGCAATTCTCAAAGAGGAAGTGTTCGAAGCGATAATGGCATGAGGGCTAACAACAGCTTCAACTTCTTGAAGGATCTTATGCTTGAGATCGATATTCTCTACAGCAGCCTCAACAATAAGGTCGGCATCTTTAAACCCTGAGTAATCTGTCGTTCCACTAATCTTATGAAACTTCAATGATGCCTCACCGTTCTTTAATCTCTTCTCTTTTACCAATTTCGAATAGATCCCATACGCATTGCCAAACCCTTTCCCCAATGCCGTCCAGTCGATATCCTTCATTCTTACTGGAATATCTTTGTTGCTAAAAAGCCAAGCAATACCGCTTCCCATTGTTCCAGAACCGATCACTGCAGCCTTATTCACTACTGCAGGCTTGATATCTCCTGCAGCTCCAGAATCTTTCTTCATAGCTTCCTGAACAAAGAAAAGATGGATTAAATGAGGCGCTGCAGAAAAGTCTGAGATCAAAGAGTCTGTAAATGTTTTAGCTTCCGCTGCCAAGCCATCTTTCAACGGCAGGGTGTAGGTCCTCTTGATCAGATCTAAAGCCACTAACGGAGCCGGATAATGCCCTTTGGTTTTTTTTAATACATCTTTCTTCGCTTTATTAAAAACAAAAGCGCGACCCAGTGGATTCTCTTCTAAAAGGACAGGACGCAGCCCGCGCCTTTTGCGTCTTTCCAAGATTTGCTTTTTACCCTCTACTGTGAGGCAACGTTTGAGGAATTGATCTGAATAGGATTTAAAAAACTCAGGTGCAGCAATCCCATCAGCCAACTTGATCTTCCATGCTTTATTTGCTTTTACCGGCTTAGCGCCGAGAACAAGAGGTAATCCCTCAACCAATCCCACAAGTCGGGTGATTCGCTGCGTGCCGCCCCATCCAGGAATAATCCCTAAGGAAACTTCAGGAAGGCCAAGTTGTGTTTTAGAGCTGTCAGAAACAACTCTATATGTGCACGCTAAAGCTAACTCCATTCCGCCGCCGAGGCAAGCGCCATCAATTAATGCTACTGTCGGAAAAGGCAAATTTTGCAGCTTATTAAAAACTCGGTGGCCTGCATTAATGATTGTAGCACCTCGGACAGGGTCTTTAAAAATAGGCTCAAAACTATGGAGGTCAGCGCCGGCAATAAAAACATCAGGTTTGCCACTAGCGATGGCCAATACCTTAATTCTCTTGTCTTGAGCAATAGCATCAATGTGTCGCTCCAACTCTTCCAATACAGGGATGGAAAATTTATTAACTTTCTCCCCCGGGAGGTTAAACACCAAACGACCGACTCCGTCGCCGTCAACAGTAAGATTAAATGCTTGTTCCATTATTTCACCTCCAAGACAGCCGCTTGCCCTTGTCCCCCACCGATACAGAGAGAGACCAAGCCTGTGTTTTTATTTATTCTTCTTAATTCCTTGAGTAACGTAATCACCAAACGGGTACCCGATGCCCCAAGGGGATGTCCTAAGGCGATGGCACCGCCGTTGATATTCAGTTTATCGATATCGATCACCCCAACAGCACGATCCTTACCCAGCTCTTTGCGAGCAAAATCGTCAGAACCACACGCTTTAACGACGGCAAGAACCTGCGCAGCAAAGGCTTCGTTAATTTCAATAAGATCGAAATCCGATAGCTTCATGCCCGTCTTGTCCAACAGCTTCGAGATAGCAAAAGCAGGCCCAAGTCCCATACGACTCGGCTGCAACCCTGCAGCAACATAATCTCTGATATATCCAAGAGGCTCAAGATTCAAAGATTTTGCTTTAGATTCTGTCATTAGCAGCACCGCTGCAGCACCATCCGTCACTTGGCTAGAGTTCCCAGCGGTTACAGTCCCTGTAATAGAATCGAATATCGTTTTCAGTTTTGCTAGAGCCTCAAGAGTCTGATTCGCACGAGGCCCTTCATCTTGAGATTGAACATTCGTATATGCCGGAGGGACGGGCATTGGTACGATTTCATCAGCAAGCAACCCCTTTGCAATAGCTCTCTCTGCTCGCTGTTGGCTCCTCAGTGCAAATTTATCTTGTTCTTCCCTTGAGATACAGAATTCACGCGCTAAAAGTTCCGCCGTCTGTCCCATATTGAGAGAACAAAGCGGATCAGAAATTTCAGGAAATTCCGGCACTAGAAATGATAAACGGAACTTGCACAATACAGAAAGCTTCTCTAAAAAACTTTTAGCTTTACTCAGACGCTGAAGAAAATCCCTATACTTCTTCCGTATCGCAATAGGAAAATTGCTCATCGACTCTGTTCCTCCAGCGACGACAACTTGATCATGTCCTAGAATGATTCGATCAGCACCCGTCGTAATAGCCTCCAAACCTGATGCGCAGTTACGATTGACCGTAAAAGCCGGCACTTTGATCGGGATGCCAGCTTTAACGCCAATGATCCGTGCAATGTTTGCTTTTTCAGGAGGTTGGATGACATTACCGAAGATTACATCATCAACCATTGTCAAGGGCACTCCGGATCGGGCCATGAGCTCGGTAACGATATAAGCGCCAAGATCGTCAGCTTCGATATCGCGCATGACACCGCCTGCTTTGCAAAAAGGTGTGCGCACACCAGCTACAATAGCGATACGTTCTTTCATTCTGTCTCCTCGTTGTACATCTCATCGATTATTTTTTTATATTTCTTAGCGACAACCTCCCGCCTAATCTTCATTGAA
The DNA here is from genome assembly GCA_037143085.1 of Parachlamydiaceae bacterium. Classification (GTDB taxonomy): domain Bacteria; phylum Chlamydiota; class Chlamydiia; order Chlamydiales; family Parachlamydiaceae; genus JBAWVE01. Next base: position 10,956 of record JBAWZJ010000021.1, read on the forward strand.
GGTGTCAGTTCTCCACTTTGCACTGTTAGTGGATCCAGAATAAAACAGTAGGCATGTACCTGTTCCCAATGATTCAAATGCTTATTCACATCTGCGATATGCCTATCCATTTCACCCTTGATATAGTCGCTTTCCAAAAAAGCCTCATCGCTCATATTTTCAACCTTTCGCTGAGCCTTAATCTTTGCAACGACTTCAAGATTGGCAAACAACAAACACGAAGTGAATTTTTTTCCATCAGCGACGATCATCGACATATCAATCAACGGATATCTTCCTATTGCTTGCTCGATTGGAACAGGAGCGACATATTCACCCGTTGAAGTTTTATACAGTTCTTTAATCCTCCCGCTGATTGTAAGGAATCCATCAGCATCGATTGATCCTCTGTCTCCAGTATGAAGCCACCCTTCCTTATCAATAGCTGGAGCCGTGAGCTCTGGGTGCTTATAATACCCTTGAGTCACCAGAGTCCCTTTAATAAGAATTTCTCCTTGAGGACTAATCATAATAGCCTGATCATGCAGAGGATGTCCTACAGAGCCCAACCGTTTCTGTCCTGGAATATTCACACATACCGGACAAGCTTCCGTTAAACCCCAACCCTCATAAATAGGAACTCCAATAGCATCAAAAAATGACTGCAACATAGGATTTAAAGCAGCTCCCCCTGAGATAACGATGCGAATTTTTCCTCCAAGGGCTCCTCGCAGCTTTTTGAATACAAGAAAATCTGCAATCGGTCGTAATATTTTCTGCAAAAACGTGCATCGATCACTCTTTGCCAATTTAAAAGCCCATTCGCCGAGAATTCGTTTGATGCCATCGGAATAATGGACTTGGTCCGCCATTTTCGCGTATACCTTTTCCAAAAGACGCGGAACAACCACAATAGCCGTAGGTTTCACCTCTCGGCAGATCATTCCCAGATTTTTATAATCGTTAGAGTAATAGATACTCGCACCCCAAGCGATCACCCACAAATTGATGCAATGACCAAAGACGTGAGCCAAAGGCAAGACGCTAAGATAACGATCTTTTTGGCTATTCCAATTAAATTTGGAAAAATTGAGAACACATGTGAGATTAGCATGTGTCAGCTCAACACCTTTTGGTATACCTGTACTGCCACTTGTGTAGATGATAGCAGCGAGATCTTTCGGTTGTGGAGCCTCCCTCAACTGTTTGTAGAGCTTAGGTTGGCTATGATGAAGCAATCTTCCCCGTTCCAAAAGATCCTGTAGGGAAATTACTTTCGAGGTATTTATAAAGTCGTGAGGCACTTCACCAACGGCAATAGCCCGTTCAATCAAGTTATCGTACTTTCTAAAAACATCCCACTGTTCATCCCCATCGATAAAGACGAGACTCATCTCAGTCTCTTTCACCTGATAAACAAAATTATCCTCAGCAATATTCGCAAATAAAGGGACGGAGACTCCCCCTCCGATCATGATGGCTATATCAGCAGCGGTCCACAAAGATGAGGGATTCATAAAAATCCCCACCCTCTCACCGCGGCTCATTCCCAAAGAACAGAGGCCAAGGACGATAAAACGAACAGAATCTAAAAATTTTTCTGTAGAAAGAGATTCCCACGCATCCTTTGTCCGGTCGTTAAACGCCTTCGCATTGGAGGGGGCACTCTCCATAGAACGTAAAATATCTGAGCATGTGTATAACTTTTCCATATGTTTTGAAGATTATGATGTTGACCTCTTTTTTGTCCAAGCTTGAAAAATAAAACTTGATAATGGCATATACTCTTCATAGCTCAAAATGAGAATTTTGGCTGTGTCAAAGCCTCGAGATTGAAAAATCGCGGGAGCTTTCACGCTAGCCAAAATTCTCATTTTGAGCTATGAGCAGTATGTGATTAAAAAGAATGAAGGAAGCACTCAAGCTCCTCAACAAACCAAAGCTCGAGTTTGTACATTTTTTGATTCATCTTCCGAGAGAGACTTGCTCAAGCTAAATAAATTTCTCGGAAGGTCAAAGAATGCCCATCCGTCGAAATTTGTTACGCTGGAGTTTGCCTCTCTCTGGAATCTGGACCAAAAAAATATACAAAGTCGAGCAAAGAAATTAAATGATAACAATCAAAAATGTCAAAACATCTGCTGGAACAATCGTCAATCATACAATCGACAACTCGAATTCGCAGGTGATCGATGGAGAGCGGCGTCTTCTGATGATACCGACAATGATTGATATCGATGCTATCATGAAAACAGATTTGAACGAAAATATAACGAATCGCTACATCGCGGCCGGGATCACGACGATTTTTGATGCCGAAGCCCGTTCTGCTGAAGAGATGTTAAAACGACAAGAGCAGACCACTAAACAACCATCACCTCTTCGCGTCCATTATTTTTATAAAGGCAACAACCCTAATGAGTTCAGTCTTATTGGAAAGATTAAACAATCTGTCGCCGGCATCAAAATTTCTTTTGATCTTGCAGAGAAGCCAATAGCAGCTCCCCATACCTCAGCTCTAGACCGCATATTTCAAATCGCTGCTCAAGAAAACATGATCGTTGTCATCGCTCTATTGCAGGGAAAGGGTGATACTAAAGAACAAAGGAAAACAGCGTCAACTCATGTCGAACATGCAATTAAACTCGCTGAAAAATACAGTACCGAATTGTGCTTGCAACACGTACGCACAAAGGAAGAACTGGCTCTAATCAAAGAAGCAAAACAACGAGGTCAACTCGTCTATACAGAGGTCGCTTACCCACACCTTTTTATTACAGAAAAAGATTTTCCAAACGGCATGATTTTAAATGGACCCGTCCTTTTTCTCCCCAATGATGATGATCAAAATGCTTTATGGGAAGGAATAAGGAGCGGAGCTGTGGATATGATCGGCAGCTCGGGAATCCTCCTCTCCCCACCAGAGTTGCTCCTTCCTCTTCTTCTCCAAGCCCATGAAGAAAAAAAAATATCTCTCGATAAAATCATCGAAATAACACGTGTTAACCAAGAAGCCATTTTCCGCCTACCTCAAAATCATGATGTTGTTTTAATCGATCCAGCAGGCAACCAAACAATCCCCGAAGAGCTACTAGCCCACAACTCTGCCTTTTCCCAATGGAAAGATAAAATCTTTTCCTGGAAAATTGCGCATGTTGTGACGGGCAACTAAAACGCCCATCCGCTTCGCTCACTCAAGACGCCAAGGCGCAGAAACATCATCTATACTGCTTCTTATTGAAAGTTGGAGGACTATATACTGGTTCCAGTTGAAATTTGGACTTTTTAGCTGCTTCAAAGCCCCGGGA
>JBAWZJ010000022.1:0-14117 GCA_037143085.1 Parachlamydiaceae bacterium
TCGCGGGAGCTTTCAAGCTAGCCAAAATTTCTCATTTTGAGCTATGAGCAGTATAGATTTAAGAAATAAAAAGGAGTTTCAATATGACGAAAGAAGTAATTAAACATCGTAAAGATGAAAAAAAGAAGCCAGCCTTATCCCAAAAAGAAAAAAAGGCTAAAAAAGTCGAAAAAAAACAGGGGAAAGGTAGCTAAATTAGGGAGTGTACCTAATGCGATTCAAAAGTTGGAATTTCTAGCTGCGCAAAAATCCTCTGTATTTTAACGCGCTAGAAATGCCAACTACGTGGGAAAACAAAAAAAGTCCCACGTTAAGAAAAAAACACTATCCTCCACCAATAAGTTCTTTTAAATTTGATAATCTTTTATCTAGCCACCGTTTTTCGTTTTGATCTGGCGGTCTACCTCTCAACATTTTTTTGTATTCAGCCTCAGCGTCTTTCTGTCCCTGCTTACGGTCAAGCAGAGGGATAGATTTCCCAAGCGGAGTAAGCGAGGTATACCGAACGTCATTCAGACGTTCGGTATAGTTTCGAACGAGGCAAAGAGGACAGAGGAAATTGTAGCAAGAACGATATGTGAAAAAAACAATCTTTCCTTTTTTTATAAAAAAGATTATATATTATCTATTGAATATAAAACTTTTTTTACAAGAAAATTGCCCATGAAAAAAGGCTTAGATTTCTTGCATAATTTCGAAAAACGACGAACTATGAATTATGCAAAAAGTCTACTAAAAAATGCAATAAACAAGGGATTTTTTATGATACGAAAAACACAAAACATAGCGCTCGCTTTTTTAGCTTCATTTTCTCAATTACTCGTTGCCACTGATGCTACATGGACGGGATCAACAAACGCGGACTTGAATACTTCGACAAACTGGACTGGAAATGCTGTACCTACAGGAGTAGCTACATTTGACAGCTCTTATCCCTCTGTCCAATTATCCCCCACAGCCGTTGATACCTTCAGCATTGATAGCCTCTATTTCCCTCATCAAGCTTCCAACTTTTTGTTTACCCTTACCGGACCTGGCGCATTAAATTTCACAGGAACCGGGATTACCGGAAACACCACCGATCCGCAAATCACAGCAACGAATTCGACATCAATGAATGCGCAAATCTATTTTTCATCTACAAGCCTTCCTTCAAGCACATCGCTAGGACAAGCACAACTTTCGCTTACAAATAGCTACGGTGGTACTATAGCCTTTGGAAATGCCGCACAACTCGTTTTGGCCGATTCCAATGCGTATCAAACCTCTCCATTAACAGCCGGCGATGACATCTCCATCACAGCTATAAATAACGGACAGATTGCTGGAGGAAACGAAGGTGCGCAAATTTTCCTCAAAGGATCTTCTTTCTCAGCTGGTAATAATGCCATTTTCACTCTAACTAATAGTGGGACAGGAGCTGTTATTCAAAGCTACAGCGATACAGGACAAATACTTTTTGATGCAGCATCCACAACAGCATCTTTAACTGTAGGGAATAACGCAGTATTCACCTGTACTAATGGAGGCACCACAACAAGCTCCTTCATTGGAAGCTATGCCAATAATGCAGGGCAAATCATTTTTGACGGTGTACACGGCGTTGCCCCTTTTGTCGTAGGAAATCATGCTTCCCTTACTTTTATCAATCAATATGGAAGCACAATTACAGCAGCATCTAACGGTAATGATACAGGACAGATGATTTTTGACGGTGACCGTGGAGTTGCGTCCTTCGCATCGGGAGATTATACAACTCTAACAATGAGTAACGAAGGATCCAGCTTTATTAATGGTTTTGGCTTAAATGCAGGTCAATTAGTGATTGATGGCGACGGAGGAACAGCCTCTGTAAACCTCGGAAATTATGCAACTGTAACCCTGAATAACAATGTGTCAGAGATAACCGCCGGACCCAATGGCAGCGATTGCGCGCAATTGCTTGTTGTTGGAGGTGGTGGCACAGGATCGTTTACAGCAGGTGACAATGCAACGATTACACTGAATAACATCAACGGAAGCACCATTTCAGGATACCACAACACAGGACAAATTGTCGTTAGCGGAAACGTAGGGGCAGCTTCCTTCACTTTGGGAGATAATAGCTCTGTTACCGTTAATCATAGCGGCGTCATTTTGTTAGAGTCTGGAGGGACCGGAACGGGAGCCTCAACGGATGTTGCTGGACAGATAATTTTTAATGGGGACCAAACCCATGAGAATGGTGTTTTTCTTAATACAGGGAAAAACGTCTCCATTACAGCTGTCCTTAGTGGGACCGGAACTGTTCTCAATGATGAAGATCTCATTCCTTCGGCACAAATGTATTTCAGTGATACAACAATTAATGGAGGTCCAACCCTCACAGCAATCAATCAAACAAACGGATATGACGTGACAGGGATGTTCTTCGATGGAAACTCAACAGCAGACGGTGCTAATATCGTCCTTGTTAACACTTCTTGTGTTGTCAACACCTCAACTCCCTCTGCATTTTCTATCGCTTCGTTATCAGGCGACTCCACAAGTATTGTAGTGCTATTCAACCAAGACCTAGAGATCAATACGGAACCAACCACATATGCCACTTTTGCTGGCATTCTAGGAAATACGGGAACAAGCAATCTGTATATCGATGGTTTGGGCTTCCAAGTACTATCAGGAACGGATCCTTTCAGCGGCCTTACAACCGTTAATGGGGGCAACTTAATCGTTAAGGGAGCTCCGATCACCGATGCTATTGTGAATGGAGGAGTATTATCAGGAACGGGGATCATTGGAGGAGACTTAACAGTTAATTCAGGAGGCACTGTCTCTCCGGGATTAAGCCTTGGCACGTTAACTGTAGCAGGCGATTACACACAAAATTCCGGAGGATCATTTCTTGTAGATATCTCAGGAACAATTTCTAACGGTATTCCTCAATGTGGTCTTCTAGCAGTCGACGGAACGGCGACTCTCGACGGTAACCTAGAGGTTGGTTCTGCAGACGGTACTTATGTTATTGGACAACCCTACACGATTCTTACAGCCAATACCTTGAGTGGTACATTTGCTCAAACAACAGTTATCAACCCATTTCTCAATGTCACAACCATTTACAATGAAGATCCTTCTGTCCAATTGACATTGAGCACAAACTTTGAAAAAGGGGCAGTATCTCGCAACCAACAACACGTCGCCCAACAGATAGATGGTGTAGCTACCCCAACAGCAGATTTAGCTGTTGTTATCAACAACCTTCTCGATATTTTCCCTCAAAACCTGCCTGAAGCTCTAGAACAAATGACCGGGGAGCAGTACACTTATCTCGCTGAGATGGACCAATATTCCGACCGCCGTTTCACTAGAAGAATCTTCGACGCACTCCGCTACGAGCTGGACCCATCTTTTTGCGGATTGGAATGTGGAGAAGTGGCAACATGGGGAACTGTTGAGGTCGGTCGAGGGTTTGCTGCGAGTGATTCACAAGCTCACGGTTTCAACCAATGCAATATTGACCTTAGCTTAGGAGCCTATACACCGGTAAATCCATGCACATTGTTTGGTATAGCAGCAAACTTCGAGACAAACCATTTATCATTTAACATCGGCGGCTCCGATAATGTGTACAATGGACAAGCCGGTTTTTACATTTCTTATACAAGCTCTGATTTTTATCTATTCTCCGATCTCGTCGTCGGGAAATCAACCTCCCACTTTGACCGTCGTATTAAGTTTGGAGATATCGATGAGAAAGCACATAGCTCTCCTAACTTATGGCACGGGACATGGTATGGAGAGGCAGGCTTAAACCTCTGTGCATGCAGCGTCTTCATTCAACCATTTTTGGGTGTTGACGTCAGCTATGTCAGTATTCCACAATTTACAGAACATTGCGCCGACGCTCTCAATCTACATATCCATAACCATAGCGTAACTTGCCCTAATACATATTTAGGAGCTCACCTTGGATTTTGTGAAGGATGCTTTGACATCAATGGAGACCTTGCTTGGCAGCACCGATATGGATCTCTTGGAACAAAGCTCAATGTCAACTTCGTTGATTTTGGCGACACCTACACAATCAATGGAAGCACCTGGGGGTGCGATGGATTTCTTGCAGATCTAAACATATCAGCAAACATCACTGATTACTTAAATGTTTATGGCGAGATCTCAGGAGAGATATGGAACCGCTGGTGCACCTACTCTGGATCTATAGGGATCAGATGTAACTGGTAAAATGAGATTATCCTAAAAACGGCAGTTCAAAATGAAAAAGTAATGCAAGATTTTGAGTCTTTAACTGCCGTTTTTAGGATTATGGTAAGCGGACTGAAGTTTGGGGAACATAACCGAACTCTCCGCTCGCCGCGACGATTTTCACCCAGTCGGCATCTGGCGATGTACCCAAAATGTCGACAACCGTTCCTGCTGGAATTGGAGCCGCCCTGACAGTAGCAAAAGCTGTTCCTGCATCGCGGCGCAATTCGGCCGCATGGATAAGAACTGCATGTGTGGGAGAAAAATAGCGGATAGACCCTATGCTAATGGTAAAAAATAAAGCAATAGCCAAGACTACTGCTGCTCCCTTCAAAAATAAAGGATTCCTCGTCCACACCCACCCAGACGCAAGAACGAACAGCAAAACCATCGCAAGGGAAAACAGTTGCAATTGCTCCGGAAGCGATAGGTAATGACTAGGAAGAAGAAAGTCTATAATCGTTTTTTTGTCTACAGAAGAAATACCCAACTTTTGTCGCGCTACAGCCAAATTTCTATCGATATAACCATCACGAGGCATTAGTTTTTCAGAGCGCAAATAATAAAGAATTGCCATCGGATATTCTTCTAATTGGAAAAACGTATTCCCTATATCATAGTATAAACGACCGGTCCCGAAATTAGGACGATACTCCAACTCCATCTGAAGAAATAAATCCAATGATTGGTTAAACGCATCCTTTCTCTGAGCTATATTTGAAGCCAACTCCCCTTGACGATAGATATCCTCTGCTTGCTTGATCCGATCGTCCCCTGTCCTCATTAGGAATGTGACTACGAGACAAATAGTGAAGACAACGAACATTCCTGCTAGTGTCAAGAAAAAACGGGGAGTTCCGCTGCGGTTATTAAAATCTGACCTAAATCCCATTCGCATGCATCACCTCTTTCATTATTTTTTCTGCTTGAACACGCACATCGTTCAGCTGTAAATCGCCTTCACCGCCAAACCTTTTTTCTTCAAGTAAAGACAATAAAGTTTTAACCTTTCCGGCAACCCCATCAGAAGGAAGAGACTCTTCATTAGCCATCTCGAGAGAAATATTTCCAGATTCAACTAAAGCTAAGATCAAAGCACGCTTAAGCAATCTAAAATCGCACTTCCCTTCCACAGCAAAAGCTTCAGCGAATAAAACATCGCTTCTCTCCTTTAAAAACTGGCTACGACGCCAATCGAGGAATTTTTTATATTGACTCTGGTAGAGCAATAAAGCCAAAGCAATAGGAACAATTGCAAACGTCCACCATGTACCAAAAGGTTTGTTATAAAGATCAGCTGTTTGCAAAGGAACAATACTTTCAATTTCGATCGGAGAAACTGCATTACTGATCTTCTCATGATTTTTTTCCGGAGATCGCTTCGGAATACTGTTATTCATAGCCGGAAGAGGAGTTGGCGCTGCAGCCGTCACTTTAATTGGTATCGGTTGACTATGCAGGATTACGTAATCTGAAGCATCAGGATCAAAGAAAGAAAACTCAACGCTTGGAATTTCCTTGATCTGATCTGTTAATACCCGTAACTTTACCTCAGATTTTTTAAAACCTTGAGAAACATCCTCATTTGGAGGCAGATCGCTCTGTTTGAAAAACCCGCTAAATCCGGGCTGGCAGCATAGGTCTGGGGTAGGAACGCCTTTGAGGTTTCCTTTCCCTGAAATCAATAACGCCAGAGAGATTTCATTTCCAACCTCTACAGATGATGGAGAAACTAACTCTGTTTTGAATGTATAATTCCCCACTGCTCCATTAAACGATGCAGGTTTATTCTTCTCTGGAAAAGGCAGTACCGTCACGACAACTGCAGGGGCTTCAGAAGTTAACTTTGATGATGTATATACCGGATGCCCCTGCGCATCATTCTTGTAAGCATGCCCCTCAACAACCGATGGACCAAAAGAGTAAGACCCCGGTTTTACCGATTCAACCTCTTGAACGATCTGATTAATACTAACATTTCCCTCAGATGTATCTGTGATCTCTTTTTCTCCTATTTTGACAAACCCCTCAGCATCGAGTAACGGAAGTTTTTCTTCTGTCAATCCAATATTCCCTTGGAAGTAATAGCGATAGACAAATTTTGTATGTTGTCCTGGAAACAATGACGACTTGCCATCGACAAAAGCCTCAATCCTTAACGTTGCCTTTATTTCATCTTCAGAGGAGATAGTTTTAGCTTCCACGTGGGCAGGAACCTGCTGGGAACTTGTTTTCGCTTGAACGGTATAACTCGATAAAAAAGATTTATATTCTCCCGACCCGACGTGGACACTGACAGGAGAAAGGGCGTAGAGCCCGGCAGGCTGTCCTGAAATTTGAAAACTATAGATAGATAACACCGTTGGATCTGTGGGACTGATCCGTACGTCTTTCACAAAATCGACCGCAAGTTTTTTCTTTTCCAGCTGAAAGCTTTCTGTGTCTACTGCGTCATCTTTACTATGAGTGACTGTAATAGTACCTTTAAGAGGTTGTTGCTCATATGCCCCACTCTGTTGGATTTCCGCAGATACCGAGACAGTAGCTGCGGCGACAGTGGCAGAGTGCAAAAATAATAAAAACAAGAATAGACCTCTTGCATACTTCGATTCAAATTGCAGAGGCCATATACGAAAGTTGATATTGCTCCTACAATTTGAAGTCGAAAATCGGCTCAAAAAAAACCGAAAAGAGACAAAACCTGAGTTATGCAAAAGGTCTAAAATTCTTACCATGGCCGATCATCCTCTATGTATCCCGAAATTCTAAGATCTTGTTTGCTCCGGTCGTCATCTTCCATTTGTTGCACTAACCTAATCGCATCATCAGAAGAACTTTTCCCCTGCTCCTGTTGAGGTGAAGGGGCCTCTTTTTGATTAGCTTTTGAGTGTTCTTCTTTTGAGATTGCCGAGCGCATTTTTTCTAATGTTTCTTACCAATATTTCACCGCCATTTGAAGCCGAAGAGTGGTTTTTTCCCCGTCCGAAGGGGCTTGAAAAACCTCTCGGGCACGACGTGCCTGGGCGTACCCTTCGCTAAATAAGGGGATAACTTCATCCCAAGGATGGCATTGGCAGCGTTCCGGACGATCGCCTGAAAATGCAATGGTTTGTTTAGCTAGAACCCTTGGAAGAAATCGATCTGCGCTATTCAATACTGCTTGCTGGACGATTGGCAGCAATTCATTAAGATCGCTATCGCCATGTTGTAAAGTTAAAACAAATTTCTCTTTAGCGATAGCCTCTTCCAAGATATATTCAGGAGATAGATTTACAACGACCTCCATCTGTTCCGCAATACTCTCAATAAAAAATCGGGCACCTAAGAGAAAATAACGAGCCTTTTCCATCAAGAAATCATCGACAGCCTCTTGAGCACGTTTGATATATTTTTGTGCCCCTTTATAGGAGTCTGGTAATGGTTTTAACATCTCCCCTAAAGCCGTCTGGGCCTCAACAAGTTGAAGAAGAGCCGATTGTTGCATTGGCTCTCTAGATAAAACCAGTGCATAATTGATCAATAGGTGGTGGATAGCCTCTTCTAATGGAGGGCCCGGGAAAAGAGAGGGAAGCATTTCATTTAGCGCTTTTATACTTTGAGTTAATGCTGTCGTACTTTCTAAAAATCTCTCCTTTGTCATTAAGGAAAGAGCTTCCTCATAAGATGTTTTAGCCCGAACAAAAGAAGCATTGTCACGCATGGTTTTGTATAATCGATCCCATAGAGGGATCCAGCTTTTGGCCTGTTCAAGGTAGTATGCCGTATATTTTGATCTAAGGGTACCTGTAACGTTATTCTGTTGTAAAAACTTCAACTGTTCAGCGACTGATTCTCCGGCCATCAAGAGAGCTGATACCCCTTCAGGAATCGACATATGTTCCAAGCGATATTGATCATTTTTATCGAGAAATGCAGCATAAAAGCGCTTAGCTTCCAAACGAATTTTATCCAATACTAAAGATGGAAGGCAACTTGTTGCCCCCTCATCAGATGCAAGAGTGCACCATGCTGATAAGGCAGCATCGATGAATTCCATCTCTTTTCCGAATGATGCACACTCTGATTCTGCACAGCTCCTTAAAACCATCAGTTGAGCAAGAGATCGGTTCGCGCTCAGACGTTGATTGAGGACAGGCAACTCCTCCGTTTGGATTCCGGCGCTATCGAAGTTGTTCAAAGCTTCCTCCCACATCCCCTCCGCCAATTTCGTTGTACCCATATCATAAAGGATAATCCCTTGCTGCCAAGGAGGCATACCGTCGTCGAGAACCCCTTGATATTCGATGTAAGCACGGGAATAGTCTCCAGCATCAAAATAGGTCTCAGCCAGACGGATATCACCAAGAAGATGAACACTCATAAAGAGTGTTAATATCGTGAGCCTATACGCAAGAGCCTTTTTTGTGTCTGGAATAAGCAAACATCCAATAAGAGCCATGATAGCTATACCCAAGGGAATCTGAAAATAAAGATCATAAACCCGTGTGTCTTCCCCTAGATCAGGAATTTCCTTATCTATCGAGGCATCGACAAATGTTTCGTCTTTAGCGATTATTTTAGAAAGGATTTGAGCCGCCTGAAACGGCGTCATCTCATTGGCTATGACCAGTTCACCTCTACCGACAACACTCAAACGGCGTAGCAAAGGTTCTTCAAAAGAAGAGATCACGGGATGCCCTTGAAAAGTAACACCTGGGACTTTTTGTCCTTGCGATGACCCTATTCCAACGATTAAAACCCTCACATTTCTATCCGCAGAATCTTCTATAGACTTAACAATCACCTCTATAGCGTCTCTTTTGGCACTTCCAGAGAGCCCTTCTAAAGATGTATCCCCTCCATCAGAGAGCAAAATCACCGTTTTCGTTGTGGCCGTAGCAACCGGAAAATAGCGTTTCTTTACCGTTTCGAGAGCCTGACCGATCTTTGTTCCCGCTGTTTCCGCCTCATTGATATCCACCTGTCTCAGCATCAAACGGGTAAATAGATAATCCATTGTTGAAGGAACGATCTGCATTGTTACAGATGTAAAAGCAAACAAAGAGACATTTTCACCATGGAGACCGCTAATGACATGGTCAGCAATTTCTTTAGCGACAGCCTCGCGGGTAGCCCCTCCCCGTGCATCGGCGATATTCATTGAGGCAGAGACATCGAGAAGAAAAATGACATCGTGCATCTTTTTCCGCAATACGGCTTTCTGTGAAACAGAATTTTGAGAGACAACGGATTGTCCCGCTACATACCGTTCATCTCCTTTTGGTTCCATCAAGGCTATGACAGAGCAGACCCATGCAAGGCAATACAATCCCGATTTGAGCCAAAATACCGTAGGTAAACGTCCGTGTACGACGCTGTCACGCACTCTCGCATCAGCAAAAGCTGCTAATTTACGTTTTCTATAGTTGTAAATAAGGAAAAAGCCCCAAACCAAAGGCAATGTAATGACGAGAAGCAATGCTGCAGAAGCGTTGTCATATAAGATATTCCACGGGTTCATGGAACCCTCCGTAAAACAGTCATATCTAAAAGTAGAGATGCAAACAGAGCCAGCAATCCAGCAAAAACAAAATAAGGATATAAGGAGATCCGCCGATAGAGGTCCGGTCTCAAATCTTTTTGAAGAGAGCTTTGCACCTCTTGAGGAAGCGTGCTTTTTTCCAGTTGATCGATATTTTTGTAAATCTCCTCCAAGTTTGCCGTATTATCAACCATGAAGAATTTCCCTCCTGTCATCGCTGCGGCGCGCTGCATGATATGCCTGTAGGGGGTAAACTTCTCCGTTGCGAGTTTAGGTTCAACATTGACGATATACAGACGAATTCCCTGTTCCTTTGCATACGCGGCCGCTTCGGGAACATCCATATTCCGCAAGCGTTTACCTTTATCTAACGGGTTGGGGTCTTGCATTCCATCAGTGATCAGGATCATTACACTATTTTTTATTGTATACGCCGGCTCCCCTTTTTGAATGAGCTCCTGGGCATATTTTTTCGTCGCAGCAATCATATTTGCGGTTTTAAAAATGGCATATCCAAGAGATGTTCCGTCCTGTTCCCTTTGGTCTTTTTCCGGAATCGGAGCAAAACGGGAAAGCTCTTGCAAAACAGAAGCATGGTCTAGTGTCAACGGAGCAAACACGTGAGCTGCTCTGGCAAATACAACCAGGCCTATCATGTCATTGGGGCGCCCTTTCAGACCTTGAGAGGGGTCGCCAGTAATAAATTCTCTTGTCACTTCACGAAGAAGGTCTATTTTTTTTATAGATTTACCCGAAGCTGTAGAAACTTCTTCGGTCATTGATCCCGACTGGTCGAGGATGAGATAGATAGCAATTCCTTCAGTCGGAATCTTACCGCCGATATTTTGCGGCAGTTGCTCTCTGTCGACAAGGAACCTCGGGTTGACAAAAGCGCATGCAAAAAAGAAGAGCGATACATAAAGAAGAGCAGGAGAAATATTGACCCAGCGGGCCCTCCCCATTAGTTTAGGAAAGCTTTTAACCGATGAAAAAAAAATGTAAGGAGCAACGAGATTGCCATTGCGCCGCCGAACAAAATAAAAGAGAACTGCAACAGCAATAATAATTAAAAGGGCTTTGATGTCTAAATCAAAATAAACTCTGCTCATACTCCTCTACTGATTCAAAAAAATGTACAAAGTCGCAAGAAAGCTCACGTGTACCGAAGGTAACTCAAAAACTAGCATTTCTAGCTGCTTCAAATCCCCGCGGATCGAACATCGCATCGAAGGGAATATTAGCCAATATAACCCTCAACATGATTTTTCAATCCCGGGGCTTTGAAGCAGCCAAAAATTCTCATTTTGAACTATGAGCAGTATATACCGAAAAAAACATTAGGGCACAACAGTGTCAATCGAACGGCTTTCTTATACAATGATATTCATGATTTTCCCCTCCTGAAGGACCATGAAGACAAGGGGGAACCTCGCAACAAATAGGCTGGGCATAAGGACATCGAGTCCTAAAGGAACATCCGGAAGGAGGGTTGATCGCTGAGGGGATCTCTCCCAATAGGCGAATCCGATTTTTTATCATCTCCGGATGCGCCTTCGGAATAGCCGAAATGAGCGCCTGCGTGTAAGGGTGGCATGGATGTTGAAAAAGATCAGAGACAGCAGCCGTCTCCATCACTTTTCCTAAATACATGACTATTACCCTATCGCAAAGATACTCGACAGTTGTTAAGTCGTGGGAAATGAAGATATAGCTAAGAGACAATCGTTCTTTGAGCTCTTGTAATAGGTTGAGTATTTGCGCTTGAACAGAGACATCAAGAGCCGATAAAGCCTCATCGCAGACGATCAGACGAGGGTTGAGGGCTATGGCTCGTCCGATGCATATCCGCTGCTGCTGTCCACCGGAAAATTGATGGGGATAGCGGTACATAATATCTGGAGATAAGCCCACTTGAACAAGGACTTCAGCGACACGATCCTTCTGTTCCGCTTGTGTCTTGACAATACCGTGATAGACCATCCCTTCACCAATGCATTCCCGAACGGTTTTTCTCGGATTCAGCGAGGCGAGCGGATCTTGAAAGACAATTTGCGCTTCTTTCCGGAACTTTTTTAATTCATCTTTTCCAAACTTCAAGACGTTGGATCCTTGAAAAGAGACCTCTCCGCTTGTTGGTTCGATCAGACGTAGCACTGTCCGTCCCAGAGTGCTCTTACCCGATCCTGTTTCTCCAACAATTCCGAGAACTTCGCCTGGCGCCAAATCAAAATCGATACCGTCCAGAGCATGAACATGTCCTACAACATTTCGAAAAACCCCTTTATAAATAGGGAAATATTTCTTCAGGCGCCGAACACTCAGAAGATGCTTCATTTCCCTTCCTCCAGCAACCAGCAATTCGCCACATGGTTATTATTTCCAACAATAAATTGAGGTACCATCCCTTCCCGACATTTCTTCATGACATAAGGGCAGCGCGTATGGAATCTACACCCATCTGGAAAGCACCCCGCGGAAGGAACACTCCCTTCAATTGTGGGGAGTTTCGCATGGTGGCTATGAAGGGAAAGGCGAGAGGCAAAGAGTCCTTTAGTATAGGGATGAGCCATATGATTAAAAAGATCGCGACAGTCTCCCCTTTCAACACCTCGCGCCGCATACATGACAATGACTTCATCAGCCATTTCTGCCACAATCCCCATATCATGGGTAATCAATAAAATGGCCATTCCTCGCCGCTTCTGTAAATCGCGCATGAGATCAAGGATCTGAGCCTGAATGGTGACATCCAAAGCTGTTGTCGGTTCATCTGCAATCAGAATATCCGGTTCACAGATCAATGCCATAGCAATCATCACTCGCTGCCTCATCCCCCCTGATAGCTGGTGTGGATAATCATTAAACCGCTCGATAGGTGAAGGGATGCCAACCTCTGTTAATGTTGCAAGCACCTTATCAACAGCATCATCACCAAATAGGTTAAGATGGAGCTCAACAACCTCGACAAGCTGATTGCCGATCGTATACACAGGATTCAATGCCGATGAGGGGTCTTGAAAAATCATTGCCATCTTCCCTCCTCGAATGCGCCGCATATCTCTTTCAGGGATAGCTAGAAGATTTTTTCCTTGATAAAGAACTTCTCCTTCAGAAGGAAGAGCTGGAGGGGATGGAAGGATACGCATCAAAGATAACGCTGTCATCGATTTGCCACAGCCAGACTCGCCAACGAGTGCCAAGGTCTTACCACGGTACAAGCTGAACGAAAGATCATCAACGACAGCAACAGGTGAATGTCCTATCTGTAGTCGAGTTGTTAGATGATTAACAATTAAAATCGGTTCTTCCATATACCCATACATTGCCAGTAGAGGGAATTAAAATGGAAGTTGAGTTATACCGGTTCTTGCATCATAGTCGCTCTAATTTAGAGTATTTTTTTCTCATCTCATCCCATAACAATCTTATTTCCGGCACAATCTCTATACTAGAACCCCCTCTTTCTAGAGCTAAGGCTACAAGAGGGAGATTGGGTGCACATGTCCCTTTTGTATCTGCCAGCCTTAATTCTTTTTGAACCAACATGACACATTGAAAGCTTTTCCAATTTTTAAAATTGATTTGTTGTTTTTTATTATCTCTTGGATTTCGTCTCCGCTCAATTTGTAATCTATTTTATTAAGTTCTCTCAAAATTAAATACATCAAAACAAGCCCTTCCGTATTTGCCCATCCGCAATTTCCAACAATTTGAACAGATAAATCAACCATCTCTAGCACTCTATCAAATTCGTCTGTTTTTAAATTCAAAGTGTTGGGTAAAGTATCTCTGATATAACTTTCGTAATTCTCACAACTTTCATCTTCATCATTTCTTCGATTCCATATTCCGTCAACAAAGAGGGGGAGAATTTACCTGCTGTTATCACTGTGTCTAACATCCCGCCACCACGATTGCAAACAATCAAACGATCTTTCCACAATAAAATCCCCACATGATGGCCTAGGAAACCAGATGGAATAAATACCGGCTTGTCTGCCCTCCATTTTTCGTAAATTGCTGCTGCTTTTGTTTGTATAGAAAATAATTCTGATATTTCGCTTGTAATTTCTCTATAATCTGGTGAAGAAACCCAATTGATATTTTTTTTAGAATTAAATCATGATTTAACAACATGTTTTCTAAAATATTTTCTAAAAAACAACCTTCCAAATCTATAGACAGAATTTTCGGCAGAGGAAACTTTCCAGCCGAACGAGTGACTGGTTTTCTATATAAAATAGCTTCTGATATTCCCTCTGCTTCAATAGCATGAGCTAACATAATTCGATTCGTTTTGTCCTTGTAATAATAAACAATGGATGGGAAGCGAGTTATAAAGATCTGTCTC
>JBAWZJ010000023.1:0-13843 GCA_037143085.1 Parachlamydiaceae bacterium
ATCGAAGAAGATGCTGAAGAGTTCATAGAGATTAAACAAGAAGAAGGTGAAACATTTTCAGCACCCTCGCGCAAAACAAGCGAACAGCTACGTAAGGAAATTTTTGGCGATGAAGCTGAATTAGAGCAGAAAAAAACTCCGTTTCCATCCCCATTTCCAAGTGAGGTGCAAACAGAAATTGTATCCAAGGAGACGGAAGCTCCGATTTCTCCGCTCCCTACTCCTCGCGTAGAGCCAGTGACAGTAACGCCTCCAAAAGAGGTTGTTATTACGACTCCGTCGAAGGGCGCTATATTGAAGCCAACAAGGCCTCCTGTTCGTGAATTTTCTTCTCCTCAACAAAGACTGGGCCCGACAGGACGTCATATTAAAGATCTTGCTCCTCCACCGCGTCGACCTGATGTAGCACCGACGGAAAGCCGTTCTCAACAGCAGCCTTCATCACGTCCTCCAAGAGGACCTCAAGAAGCTAATCAGGAAAACAAGGGTGATGTCCGTCCAAAACCGAAAGGTCGCGATGCTACAGAAACTGTTGTTGTTGATGACGACAAAAAAGGACCGCGTGCAAAGTTTAAAGAATTTAAAGACATTAAACCTCCTGTAAAGCGGCAAGAACAAGGTCGTTTTGACGGAAGAGACCGTCTAGGACTAAGAGATGGTGAAGAAGAACAACATCGGCGAAAAAGACGTGTTAAAGCGGCTCGTTATGTGCCAGAGGACGTTACTGTTCGTCCAACCAGTCTTGCTGTCCGTATTCCGATAGCGATTAAAGATCTTGCGTCTGAAATGAAGTTGAAGGCATCACAACTAATCACAAAACTGTTCTCTCAAGGTGTTATTGCGACATTGAACGATCTTCTTGATGATGAAACAACAATTCAGTTGTTGGGTCAAGAATTTGGCTGTGATATCACTATCGATACAAAAGAAGAGCGGAGAATTAGGATCACAGACAAGACAATTAAAGACGAAATTAGTGAAATGGATCCTTCTACTTTGGAAATTCGTCCTCCTGTAGTTGCGTTTATGGGTCACGTTGATCATGGTAAAACAAGTTTGATTGATGCTATCCGTGCGTCAAACAGAGCTGCTGGTGAGGCTGGTGCAATTACGCAGCACATTGGAGCTTTCCGCTGCTCTACGGCTGTTGGAGACATTGCTATTCTTGACACTCCAGGTCACGAAGCTTTTTCTTCAATGCGAGCACGTGGTGCTGACGTTACTGACATTGTTGTGTTAGTAATCGCTGGTGATGAAGGGATGCGCCAACAAACGATTGAGGCGTTGCAGCATGCAAAAGCGGCAAAGGTGACGATTGTTGTTGCAATCAACAAGTGTGACAAGCCGAATTTCAATGCAGAAAATGTTTACCGTCAATTGGCTGAACAAGAGCTATTGCCTGAAGTTTGGGGTGGACAGACGATAACGATCAACTGTTCTGCCATTACACGTGAAGGGATTCCTCAATTGTTGGAGATGCTCGCTCTGCAAGCTGAAATTTTAGAGATTAAAGCAAATCCGCAAGCGCGTGCTAGAGGCACTGTCCTTGAATCTGAAATGCATAAGGGGATGGGACCTGTAGCAACAGTGTTGGTACAGAACGGAACTCTCCATTGTGGTGATTCGTTGGTATTTGGACAGTTGTGGGGCCGTGTAAAAACAATGCAGGATGAATTCCGCAAAGATTTGCAAGAGGCAGGTCCTTCTACACCGGTGGAGATTACGGGGCTTTCTGGGCTTCCTGAAGCTGGTCAAGAATTTATCGTTGTTAAGAACGAAAAAGAGGCTAGGGATATTGCCGAGGCTCGGATGTTAGGAATGCGTCAATTCAATCTTCTCCAAGCTAAGAAAGTGACAATGGAAAATATTTTCCAACAAGCTTCTGAGACAAATAAAAAGATTTTGAATATTGTTCTACGTGCAGACGTCCAAGGATCTCTTGAAGCGCTGAAAGTCGCTTTAATGAAAATTGAGTCTACAAAAGCTGAATTGAATATCATTTTTGCCGGCGTTGGCGAAGTTTCTGAGTCAGATGTCCAATTAGCAGCAGCGTCGAAAGCTGTCATCATTGGATTTCATACACAGATTGAGAGTCATGCTGAAGCTCTTCTGAAACAACTTGGGGTGCAGGTTAAACTGCACAATATTATCTATCACGCAATTGACGATGTGAAAGCCCTTATGGGTGGATTGTTGGATAAGATTGCCCAGGAGACAGACAAAGGTAAAGCTGAAGTTAAAGCTACATTTAAGTCGTCGCAACATGGTATTATTGCAGGTTGCATTGTGACAGAAGGTACAGTAGCGAGAAATAATTCAATTCGATTAAGACGTGGAAAAGATATTGTCTGGAAAGGAAATATGTCATCGCTGAAACGTGTTAAGGAAGACGTACGCGAAGTGTCCAAAGGGATAGAATGTGGTATTCTCCTAAACGGATTTAACGATGCTGAGCCGGGTGATATTTTAGAAGCATATGAAGTAACTTATATTACACAAGAACTATAACGGTATCCAATGACAAAACAACGGACTTCCAGATTGAATTCACTTCTTAAAGAGGTTATTTCCGATGTGATCCGTCGGGATGTGCGCAATCCTCATGTGAATGAACTCGTCACTGTTACACGTGTCGATATCACAAAGGATCTCTATCACGCGAAGGTTTATATTAGTGTGATTGGCTCGCAATCCCAGAAAGATGAAACTCTAGCTGCACTGCAAAGTGCAGCTGGTTTCATTGCTGTGCAATCATCTAAGGAAGTGGTGATGCGTTACTTTCCCGTATTGAAGTTTATTCTCGATGACAGTGTTGAAAGACACATGCGTATCGAAGAGCTTCTGAATGATATTGCCGTCGAAAAAGATGGACGAAATGAGTCGACAGAAGAACATGAGTGAAGAGTCTGTAGCAGGCATTCTTCTTGTTAACAAACCTAAAAACAAAACCTCTTTTAGTCTTGTCGGCGCTTTGAGACGTCTTCTTAAAGTTCAAAAAATTGGACATGCCGGCACCTTGGATCCGTTTGCTACAGGTGTTATGGTTATGCTTATAGGCAAACAGTACACACGACTCTCTGATTCGTTTCTTGGTGCAGATAAGGAATATATCGCCACTCTTCGTTTTGGTATAGAAACAGACTCGTACGATTGTGATGGGCAAGAGCTTGCGTCGAGCGATCACATTCCGACGGATGAAGATGTTAAGAAGGTTTTAGAACAGTTCCAGGGGAACGTTTTTCAGATACCTCCAATGTTTTCTGCCAAGAAAAAAAATGGTAAAAAATTATACGAATTGGCGCGCAAGGGGATTTCTATCGAAAGAGAACCTGTCCTGGTTACTCTCAAGACACATTTTATTTCATACACTTATCCTCATCTCGTTTTGCGTGTAGAATGTAGCAAAGGGACATATATTCGCAGTATTGCATATGACATTGGGAAATTATTAGGCTGTGGAGCTCATTTGAGCGATTTAGAGCGTATTCGGAGCGGTTCTTTTCATATCGATGCATGCATCGACGGGAAGATGCTGAACGATCCCAATTGTGATATTGAAGTCGTTAAAAAAGCATTGTTGAGGACGCTACCATGCGTGTAGCTTACAATTTTGATGACATTTCAGATTTACCACAGGGTAGCTCGGTTGTTACGATAGGTTCCTTTGACGGAATCCATTTAGGACATCAAGTTGTTTTAGATCGTTTAGTACGTACAGGAAAAACACGGAACGCTAGGTCAGTGGTAATTACTTTTTCAAATCACCCATCGGAAGTATTACGTCCAGAGCAACACATCCATCAATTATGTACAACGGCGCACAAAATCAAGTTGCTTGAGGAAATGTCAATAGATTTAGTGTTTCTTCTTTCTTTTACAAAAAAGCTTGCTGAAAAGACTCCCAAACAATTTTTAAGCGATTTGCTTAAAGTTATTCCTTTTCATACTCTTATTTTGGGTGAAGATGCTCATATAGGGAAAAACAGGGAAGGGAATAAAAAAAAAGTAACAGAGTTGTCAGCTGGCATGGGTTTTGAGGTTGAATATCTATCGGATTGTGCTATTGCCGGGTCGCGTATTTCCAGCAGCCGTATTCGAAGTAGCATTCAACATGGGCGCTTCGACGAGGCAGAGTTGTTGTTAGGGCGTCCATATAGCATCTATGCTCCCGTACTGAAAGGGCATGGGAGAGGAGCTCCATTAGGTTTTCCGACAGCAAATATTTCTGTTGAAGGTCTTTGTCTTCCTCCTCATGGCGTATATACAGTTAGTCTATGGCATCAAGGTCAAAGGTTTGAAGGCGTAGCAAATTTAGGATATGCTCCTACACTTCATCAAGACAGGGCTCTCTTGTTAGAAGTCCATTTATTCGATAAAACAATCGACCTTTATGGTCATTACGTGGATGTCCATTTCCATAAGTTTCTTCGTCCTGAACAACGATTCGATAGCGTAGAGGCTTTAAAAAAACAAATTGCTCACGATATTCAACAAGGAAAAGCCTGTTTCTTTCCAAACATCTCGATAGCATGAGATGCAACATGAGCTGAATTTTCTGTAAAATAGTTGAAGATTCAAATCTTCTGCTTATTTTTCCTCCACACACAAAAGAACGGAAGTTTATCTAAATTTTAATTTACGGATAGATTCATGCCGCAATGATGCTGCGGATTGGCTCCAAAAAGTGAAAGCCCAAAAGCAAGCGGTAAAAGATCAGGTTACGCTCCTTAAGAAAGAAGTTGCGGAATTGCAAGAGAACGGCATGATACGCCAAACTTGGGAAATTCATCAACAAATTGCCTCCCTTCTGGAAAAACTCATCGAATGGGGCAAGTCGGGTTTGAAGTAATCTCCGATTGGATCTTGAGCAATATCAATCATTTCTAAAAAATAATTTTTCAACTCAGGAACATTTTTGAGGGTATTTAGTGTTTTTTTTTCATCTTTATCTGGTTTTTTTAATGTTGTCATAACGGTGTAATTTTTTGATTGTGAATGATTTTTGAAATCATTTCACCTAACAGAAACAATTTACAATCATCTCTTATGACAAATTAAAATTTTACTATGCACAACTTTTAATTGCGTTATTAAAAAACACTTGACATGTGGAAGAAAAAATCTTATGTTAATGCCCCTTTAATAAATGAAGGAAGTTGCAAAACTAGAAATCGTGGTGTTTGCGTTTTGCAACTCTTCCTAGGGCTTAATTTTAATTATCCATGAAACACTTCGAGAGGTATGTATGACCTTACCAAGCACCGTGAAACTGTATTGTCGATGGGAAGGACCATATACGATTCCTGGAAGGAATCCGAAAGAGATTAAAGCTATAAAGATAGACTTTCCAGGGTGCCAGAATCCAATCAGTATCAGACCCTGTTTTCCAGATCCGGCGCACTTTTTTTCTCACCATATAACTGTTGACATCGAAACAGAGCTTCCTTCATTAGAAATGACCATTGAACAAATCAGAAGCCTTGCGGTAAAGGCTGAGATTACCCATGGTGACGATGATGATGATGGAGAAGATAGACCTATTGATTTGGAGCGTCCTGGTACGCCAGAATTTCAAAATGGACAACAATATTATTTAAAAATTAGATCTTGTGAATCGGCCGTTCTGGAGAGGGAGCAGCCGGCTGTCAGCCCGTCTCTTGCAACTACTGCTATGCCCCCTTCAACTTTTCTTCGTGAAGATGAACAAGAAAACGTTATGGCCAATGACGTTCATCAAAGTTTTTTTACTCCCTCGCAAAACATCGATAAGGGCCACTGGGGAGTAACATTGGTTGCAGCTGAGGGAAGGGGTCTTCGTAGCCATCATGCTCAAATTCTAATTGAAAAAGTTGACGATCAAGGAATATACAAAAAACTTATTGTTGATTTTCGTCCAAAGCCACTGTTTGGCGGTGGAGGAACGGGTGGTAGAGTAGAAGGCTCTTCATGCTATGTAGGATTTTCAACAATCGGCAAGGTTAAATGCAAAGAATTTGAAGGTGACGCACATATTAAGTTCTCTGGTCATAGTAAAACCTGGATTGTAGATTCCCTTAAAGTTCAAGAGATGCTAGATGCTGCAAAAATGGAAGAAGTCGACTTTCTTGCGCATCCATGCCTTTTTAGTATCTTTGGACGCCATTCTATATTTTCAAAAACTAAAAAAGTTTATGTGGTAGCTAATGAAAAACTGCAAATTATTTATAAGGAAAATTCTGCTTTATTATTAAAGATGTTTAAAAAATTTAAAGAATGTATAAAATTAAATAGTATCCCGGATAGAAAAAAGATAACTACTTACGGTTCGAAATTTGGAAATATGGAGTACACATCTGGAAGCACTATTTTTTCTCTGTTGCTGAGTAAAGAGGAACTAGAATGTAAAGACATAAAAGACGAGGATAAAGAGGAATATCGAGCATTAATGCTTTGGGTTAAAGTCTGTGATGGAATGAGAGAAGAAAAACAAGCCAGCAACAATTGTTGTACTTGGGCTTTGAAAAAACTAGCTATTGTTGATATTAAAATTGAATTAAAAGGTGGGGCATGGTTTATAACAGATACTCGAGATTATTTAATCGGAGATGAAACTCAAAATACAGGAGTAACGTTATTAGAAATGATTCTCAACGTTTTAGACTCCCAAGCTCCTGGAATCCCTATTAGGCAACCTGCTCCCTCTCCTTTGAAAGATAACGAGCTCACAGGGGAAGGTGACCGCCCCTCATTGCAAAATAACGAGCTCACTGGGGAAGGTGACCGCCCCCCATTGCAAGATAACGAGCTCACTGGGGAAGGTGACCGCCCCCTATTGCAAGATAATGAGCTCACTGGGGAAGGTAATCCCCCTCTTTTTGTTGTCAAATCCGCACTTTCTTCATTGGATGTGAATTCCTTGCCAATTATACCGATTAGCGAGCAAAACACACAGGCTGCAAAATTATCAAATTTGGACTCGAAGGCGGGTGCTGCGTTTTGTTTTGGACAAGCCGAACAAATAGGTTCATCTTTGAGGATTATTGGAAAAGCTCCTCTACCGTATGGTATTCATGCTCTGTGTGAAAGTGAATGTCCTTTCTTTTCGAACAAGAAAATCAAAGATACTCATATGCTCGTTTTCATCTCATCCGATGACCAGAAACTTTTTACCAAAAGGAAGCCTTTAAATGCTAAAATCACTTGTGATGATCCATTGTGGTTTGAAGAGGTTATTAAGCAAACATCTACTAGGCAAGATTATTGGGTGTTAATCACAAAAGATAAAATTTCATATGGACAGACATTTCAAAATTACGAAGTTCCAACGACGTTAGAAGCGGCTATTGTCTGTTTATCAACTGATATCACTAGTATTTGTTGCAAAGAAACAATCATGGACAGGGGAAGAAAGAAGAACGTTGATGTTCTATCTATAGGTGCTGGCAAAGTTGACATTAATTTATTAGGTCAATCCAAATTTGATAGACTTGTGAGGCGCTTTCGTAACTGATAAAAGCGTCGTAAAAAATAAAAAAATAATCTTGTTCACACCTCAACAGGAACGCTGAACAAGCTAAAAGAAGAAGGGAAATATAATGGCTATTGATACTACTAGAAGTCGGCTGATAGGAGAAATTAGAGAACTTGAACAAAAGGAACTTGTTTTGCATTCTCATATTGATACGGTGGATCTCAAAATGAGAGAAAATGACCTTGTTGCTCAATTGACTCGATCTCACCTAAATACAATTGAAGAACTTTCACAGCCAAATGTTGAACAAATAAGATTGCTTGATTTTTTTAATTCGATAAGACCAAGGATATCTAGGATTCGTCTTGGTTGCCTTGAAAATTATAATAGTTTCATTAAGGCAAGGGACTCTTTTGTTGTAGATCGACAATTCATCAGACTAACTCCCGAGAAAAAGAGAGAGTTACAGAGTAGTTTCGAAATCAGTGTAGCAAAAACTATTGCAAAATTTGAAGAAACTATGGACAAACAACATCATTTAGGAAATTTGGAAAGTTTGAAAAACCAGCTTGAAGAGGAACGTAAAAATGAAATTAAAGAACAACTTCGACCTGAGCTTGACAGAGAATTAGTAGATGATGCTGATGCGCGCACTCTCCAAAAAAGACTACTTAGCTTAAGGCTTCCTGATGGGTTAGAGCTTTATCAACAAATAACAGCTGCAGACGCGGGAAGAACGGTGTTTGAGAAAGAACGGCTGCAATTTTTTGATGAAAAAATTAAAAATACATTAGCTAGAGAATTGGAAAGAATCGATATATCGACTAACAGTACTTTAACCGATTTCCACCTAAAAGCTATTACTACTATTTTGACAGTTCCTTCAGACAGCCGAACTCTAAGGTCTTTGGAGACACTAATACTAAAACGATCGGCAACTCCCGAAATGGTAAACAGTATTTTCGAAAGACATGTTCTTGAAAAAGAACCAGCACTACGGGAGCAGTTGACAAGAGAATTGAGCAATTTTGATGTTATTTGTCCTGGAGATGTCAGGCAAAAACGGCAGTTACAGGTCAGCGCAGAGCTACTTGAAAGAGACATAAATACGTATAAAGAACAATTAGAAGAGTTGAATGCTCCAAGTCCTGCTATCGATTCCTCTCCAGATCGATGGACTATTTGTTCGCAAGGAGTATTAAGGAATCTTCAGGCTGTCTATGCGAATAAAAGCTTCTGGAATCTTAGATTTATCAATGCCTTTAATTATACCTTTGATCGTAGAGGAACGAGTATGCTCCACATTGCTTGTTCTAATAACTATTCAGATATCGTGGATTGGCTTATCACTCAAGGAGCCGATGTCTCGCGTGCGGATCTCAAGGGTGACTGTCCAATACACGCAGCAACAAGAAAGCAGAGCTTAACAGTCGTCAAAACTCTCGTTGACCATGGAGCTTCTGTAGATCAAAAGCAGGGTCTTTTTAGTGACGTTCGTCAAGCTCCGATGCATATAGCTGCTATTAACGGGTCTATTGATATTATAGAATTCCTGTTATCAAAAGAAGCAGATCCAAATATACAAGATTCGAATGGTGACACACCTTTGCACTATGCTGTGATAAATAATCAACAAGCGGTGGTTTCTCTTCTAATGGGGCATACTAAAGCACAGAAACTGGCAGATTTTCTTGGTGTCACCAGACAAGAACGTGAGTCGTTTGAGTTGACAATAAGGGACATGAAGGAAATCACTCCTATAGCACAAAATAGAAAAAAACATACACCTTTCTATTATGCTGTAAAATTTGGATTCGACAATCTCCTTACCTCCTTTATCGATTCTTCATTTTGCTTACCTTTGGAAACAACAAGCGTCGATTACAAACTTTTCAGACGGCCTCCCAAGCAAAACCTGGAGGCAGTAAGAGCTTTTCTTGTTGCTCATGGCGGAGCGGATCATCTTACTTGGTAAATAAGAAAAGATTTGAATTCTAGAGGAAGTTGAACGGAGCAATTCCCGCACAGCGGGAATTGCTCGACTAAAAACTCTATTGAAAATCAAAACGAGTTTAGTTACGGGGATTGCTTATTACCAGCTTCATATTTTTTTGAGTAGACCTTGAAACGGTTTAAGTAAAATTTTGAATATCTTGTTGCATGCAACAAGTAGAGGCCAAAAAGGAATAGTTTTTGGCGGCATATTGACCATGACTCGGAAGAAATTAGTAATATCTAACGATTTTTTTGTGTATTCTTTTGGTTTTTCCAAACGGCGACAAACACTCATTGAACCGCGTGGGTTGGAAAAATCCTTGATGATGTGTTGATAAGGATCGCTAACTAAATTATTCGATATGATCATGTCTGGATAATGAAATTCTTCCCCCAATTGCCACAGAGATTCTCCGCCAAATATAGCAAAATATAGCAAACGGGGCGTCAATGTGATTGCTTCTTTTTTTAATTCCTCAGTACAGATGGATTGTATGTGTTTGACACGCTCGTATTGAGCTTTCCACGACTCTGGAAGGACTCGCGAATAGGTTCTGGCTTTTTGTTGGTATTGCTCAAGCAGATGAAGCAATGAAGGGTGTGTAATGGACAATAAAGTCGTGCGCTCAAAAGGGAGCGTATTCTGAGGAAGTCCTAAAATCCACAGACGACACAATGTTAACGACTGTATATTGAGTGACAGCGTTGGACCGACAGATAAATTTTCTGCTTCAGTGAGGCGATTGTAGGGGAGCAGCATCTCCTCTAAGTCGATTTCATAAATGGCTTTAATAGACTCCTTGGAGCCAGTTATTTCTGTCTGCATGATAACATTGTTCATGTGTGCCGCGGCGAGGCCTTTAAACATGCCGCTAAAGGTTATCGCGTGTACGAGAGCAGGAGGTATAGATTTAAGCAGTTCGGCTCCTTGGGGTGTGTAGAGATCGCCCCCTGACATAGAGTTAGAAACATATTCTTGGATAATTCCAGTCACCGAATTTTCTTCGGATAAGAATTGCACACCTAAGGTTATTGGAGTGTGATCTAAGCCAAAAAGTTGATCCTGTTCATATCCGATGATTTCGTTTTCCCATCCAAGGGCTTCTATAGGGAAGTCAGGAATGAGATCGCGTTTGAATGAAGAAAAGACAATTTGATCCGATTGTTTTAAAATAGCAAATGGCTTCTTTGTGGTCTTGTCTACAAGAAAATATGAGGGGGAATGTCCATTACATTCACGAAGTTCAATCTTGTAATTTTGTGTGCTGATACGCCGTGCAAACTGTTGAATTTTACACTCTAATTGGGTCGATTGCCTTTTTAGTTGCATTAAGGTAAGTCGCAGATTCCATTTTAAGCACTCAAAAGCGGTAGAAAAATCTAATTTCCCTTTGGAAAGCTCTTTAATCAGATTTAGCAAATGCATGACGGCAGCTTGATCAGAAGCTTCGAGGACATATTCGTTGAGTCGTTTGTTGGCTTTCTGGAAAAAATCTATTTCTTTTTGTAAGAGTTCATTTTCCAATTGCTCAAGCACAGCAATAGCTTGATGCTTAGATGAGGCGGTAACAGCAGACACTGTCGTCAATGGGTCGTGCAACGTATGGGAGGGGAGTATAATACTCTGAATCTTAATCCCATTATCCCTTTCGCAGTTTACTGGCATGCGAGGAAATGACTCATTAAATTTAGCTATTGTGTTTATCGACTCTATCATACACTTGGCCACCCCACACTAAAATCTATTCAATCATTCCGCCATATTGAGAATTCATTCTGAAGGGAGGGTCGATCTCAGGAGGCTCCGGATTCGGGACAAAATGTTGAGCGAAACGACCTATTCTCCTTCCCGCCTCGTCCGTGGTATGCCGAACAATAGCTTCTGGCTTGCAGTTCAATTCTTTAAGGTTTTCACAACCTTGGAGATTTAAATCCTCAGCTGTAGGGGCATTAAGGCTTCCGAGGGATGTACAACCGTTTAAATCAACGCTCATCGCTTCCGGCACATCTAACTCTTGTAAAATACAATCTCTACAGTACACTTCCCGAGCTTGAGGACACTTTAATGTCGTAAAATACATGGAGTCTGAAACTCTCACTTTCAAAGCTTCAGGCGCATCCAAATTATGAATGCTAAAAGAATTTTTTATATCGACCTCCAAAGCTTTAGGGAGGAATAATGTTTCAGCGCCACTGTAGTGACACTTAAAAGATACAGCTTGAGGAATGTTGCATCGCGACAGAAG
This sequence comes from Parachlamydiaceae bacterium, assembly GCA_037143085.1. Classification (GTDB taxonomy): domain Bacteria; phylum Chlamydiota; class Chlamydiia; order Chlamydiales; family Parachlamydiaceae; genus JBAWVE01. The sequence continues at coordinate 11,692 of JBAWZJ010000023.1, forward strand.
GGAACGTCCCACAATTTCGACATCCAAAGCCTCAGGTGCGTCAAGCTCTCTAATGGAGAGCGTAGCATATGCGCGAGTAGAGTCATCTGATTTTATGTGCACTACCTTTGCATTTGGGGAAATGACGGTCGTTAGTTGAAAACAATTATTGCATTTAATCGAATTTAGATAACCAAACCTCTCTTCCGTAATCTGTGTGATATTGCTATTCGATAAATCCAAATCGATGGAGATTACAGGATCCTCTTTCAGTATTGAGAGCAAGCGCTCTAATTTCTTTTCATTCAATGCGCCCGAAATTTTAACTTCAACACCTTGTTCGACATTTTCAATGGCGAGATTTCCACTGCTTATCAGTTCATTAAAAAATTCTTCTTTAAATTTAAAAAATGCTTCTTTAAATTTAACTAATTCACTCTCCTCAATGCTACTATTACCTTTAAGTTCGTTACATAATCCAGTAGAAAGCATAAAATCGATATAGGATGAGAACAACTGATCAAAACCATGTGCGTGGGCAAAAGTCACGACGTTCACGGCAGATGCCAAATCCAATCCAGGTGTCGCCAACTCTTTCAATAGTTGAAAGCAATGAGAAGTCAACTCGTCCGGTGCATCATGCTTTTGAGAATCAGGTAAAAGCATAAATTGATGGGCCAAAGAGAGAACTTCTAAAACATTTTGTTTGTTAACCAAGCTCGTGTCGTTGCTTTGTAAAAAATGACAAAAAGCAGTCAACGCCTCAGTCGAGCTTGTTGCTTGACTCAAATCAACAACAGCTTCAGCATTCTCCCTCATTCCATGAGCAAACATCCGGCCAAATACTTCACTTATTTTTTCCAGTCTCCCTTTTGGCACAAGGTACTTGATTCCCAAAGGTAGCTGAATAGTGATATTGGTTTCGGGAATATTCGCATACCCCTTAGCTGTTTCTTGAACCCTGGCATTAGGGGAATCCGGACGAAATGAAGGTTGTGGAATCCTCCCATGAGAACCCATTCCTTCGCCTGGTGTAACGCCATCGCCTTTATAATCTTTTATTGACATGTGTATATTGTTGTTGTTGTAACATGTTTAAATTATAAACTAAAACAGTTTTAATTAAATAGTATATGTTCTCTTTTTATTAAAGATGAGAGGAAGCTACAACGCTCGTTTTGGAGCTAAAATTATCGAATTTGACTTCCAAAGCTATGGGCGTAAAAGTCTGTGCGTGGATGATTTTGATGATGCAGGAGGCTTCTTGAAAAATAAAACGAATTTAGTTATACCCAATGTGATTCAAAAATTGGCATTTCAAGAGGGTTATAATGGTTTCTCCAAGCGAATATATAGTTGTAGGTCATGCTGAGGGTTTTTTTAATGTATTGCAGTTTCGAGAAGGTAAATACAAGGTATTGACAGAACCGGAGCCTAATAAGGAAATTGTTTGCAAGGCTGCAAAAATTTTCGCAGAGCTAAAAGATGTGTTTTATAATAAAGATGTTTTAGAACTTAAAGATCTCGTAAAACAAACCCCGCTACAGCCCTTTAAAGAAAAACACCTATGAATCCTATCATTAAAAGTGTTACAGGCTTTGCTAATGTTCGGCTGGCTGGCTGGTATGCCACTGCATTAATTTGGAAAAGGAAGCAAATAATCATTTCCGATCGACCTTTTGCTATTGAAAAAATTGCTCAAAAAGAAGCGCTTAGTTTTTCTCAAAAGAATGACATGCCTTATTTAGGGACTGTTCCCCTCGATTTGATAATGACCGTTTTTCCCGTTAAAGAAAAATGGTATCCAGCGCTCGTTTCCTCTCATGAATTATATCCGTTAATAAAGAACGGGAAAGAGCATTTAGGAAGTAGTACTCCTGAAAAAGCTGAGAAAATAGCTAATACAATTATCTCAAATATGCTACCCAACTCTATCCAGCCTTGCATCCCCTCTATAGGAGTGTCGATGTCAAAGCTTCGAGGGGTGTCTTCCATCCCTCAGGAATTTGTTTTTCTGCCAGAAATTTCCCCTAAAAAGAAAGTGTAGTTTTTGAGTCACGTTTGGTATACCGAACGTCACTCTAAAGTTGGCATTTCTAGCTGCGCGAAAATCCCCGGAGATCGAACATCGTAAATTGGTCAGTATTATCAATACGAACCAATTTACGATGTT
>JBAWZJ010000024.1:0-13841 GCA_037143085.1 Parachlamydiaceae bacterium
GTATATGATTAGACCTCTTGCAACAGGTTTATTAAGCGCTAATCGCACAGAGGCGTAGGCGATTTTTCTCTTTTTCTTGAAATAGGTGCATCTGCACACCCGTCGTTTTGTTAATTAGGTCTTCGGCTAACAAAAGGGTGTTTGATAGATGTTTACGTCGGACTTTTAGCCGACGGTTCAGTTGGTCAATATTTAGAAGAGTGACCTGCTTATGTTTTCCTACCGAAGGGGAGACATTTCGAGGTACTGACAGATCGATGACTAATTTCCGTTTTTTTAACCCTTCAGGGATCATATGGTTATCAAGTAAGATATCTGGAGATTTTGTTCCAAAAATAATCCAATCGTACCGATGCCATGATGAAATTTCATTCCATTGAACAAACTCAACACCGAGCTTTTCGGCTGTCTTCTTCCCTGTATCATAAGAACGATTACACAAGGAAATCTGTTGAAGTTGTTTTCCTTTGAGGAACATGAGAATGTTTTCGTTGATGTCAGAGGCACCAACAAACAATATTTTTTGGTCGACAGGAGATTTGAAGAGGTGCTGACCCGTCTGTAAAATAGCCTGTCCAATATCCGGTAATCCCGGTCTTGTTGGTAATACAGCCCTAACCTTTTTTGCTATACCTAGTGATTTTTGGAAAAGGTAGTGAAGGTCGAACCGAATTTTATGATACTCTTGTGCCGTTTCATAAGCATTTTTTACTTGCCCTTGGATTTCTGTCTCAGCGACAATGGCGCTATCGAGGCCCGCAGTTACCCGGCATAGGTGGTGAAGGCAGTCTTGTCCGAAATAAGAGTACAACTTTTGGTCAAAATCCTCGCTTATGTCTTGTCTTAAGACGTTTAACAGATACGAGTGTGTTTCTGCCAAATCTTCTGAAGAAAAATAAATTTCTGTACGATTACATGTGGATAACAAAATTAAAGAATGTTCCCCGTGAGTCGACTGACTTGGATGAAGTCGACGGCTGCAAATCTTTGCAAGAAGTTCTCGCAATTCTAAGCCAGCTAATTTGTGGTTGACTCCAAGTACTCCAACACGCATTCTTGAGACCCTTTATTCGGTGTGTAAAATTCGATGTATAAACGAAATCTTAATTATTACGAAAGTTTAAAAAGCATCTCTTTTGGCTTCGGGAAGAAGCTTTCTTAAATCGTCGACCGAAAGCCAGCTGACGTTACCATCGGAGGTGTAAGAAAAATTTTCAGGTAATGTTTTTCCAGGGCGTCCTTCTAAATATTTTTTTACAATTGCGGCGTTGTGGGAGTAAATTTCCGGTACAATCATGTAGTGGTTGTTATATTCGTATGTATGGCGAGAATCTTCGACGGCAACCATTAACTCATGCAGTTTTTCTCCTTCACGAATACCTGTATATGTATGTTTGAGGCCCGGTGCCATTGCTGTTGCCAAATCTTCGATTTTCATACTCGGGATTTTAGGTACATATACTTCCCCTCCTCGCATATCATTAAAACCATCAATCACAAAGTCGACGCAATGCTTTAGAGTTATCCAAAAACGGGTCATCCGTTTGTCTGTGATCGGAAGCTCCGTGACGCCAGCATTGATGAGTTTCTGCCAGTAAGGAATCACGCTACCTCTACTCCCAAGAACATTGCCGTAACGGACAACGCTGAGTGTTGGGAACCCTCTTGCTCCGACGTAAGCATTGCCAGCAATGAATAGGCGGTCTGAACAGAGCTTCGATGCGCCATAAAGATTGATAGGGTTGACCGATTTATCTGTAGATAGCGCAATGACTTTTTCTACTTTGTTGTTGATCGCCGCATCAATGACATTCATGGCTCCAATCACATTTGTGTTAATGAACTCGGATGGGTTGTATTCCGCAGCAGGAACTTGTTTTAAGGCTGCAGCATGGATAACAAAATGAACCTCGTTAAAAGCGCGAGCCAATCTATTAGGATCTCTAACATCTCCTAAAAAATAACGGATATTTTTGTGATCAAAAATAGGAGCCGATTGTTTCATTTCCCACTGTTTCCACTCATCGCGGCTGAAAATGATCACTTTGTGGCACTCACTCTCTTCCAATAACTTACAAGCCATCGCACGACCAAAACTGCCGGTTCCTCCTGTAATTAAAATGGACTTGTTTTTAAAGATTGCTAAGGGGTTTTTAGACATTTGTTAGACCTTTGGTGTATTTTTCAGTCAGAAAAAAATCGGCTATCGCGTATATTCTGCTTTTTTGAGGAAGTTTTGCAATTTCCTCTCTGTACCGAACGTAATTCAAAAGTTAGCGTTTCTAGCTGCGCGAAAATCCCGGCGGATCGAAGATCGCGAGTTGGTCAGTATTAATTAATACAAACCAACTTGCAATCATCGATCCTTGAGGGTGGTGACTCGCTAGAAACACCAGCTTTTGAATCACGTTCGGTATATATCAGAATCACCTTTAAAGAACAACGGGTTCACTATGGCAAAGCAATATGATGAAAGCAGTGTCCAGACGCTAGATGCTTTAAGTCACATCCGATTGAGATCCGGAATGTATATCGGCCGCCTCGGGGATGGTTCCCATCCGGACGATGGCATTTACATTATGCTTAAGGAAGTGATAGACAACAGTGTCGATGAATTCATTATGAAACACGGAAAAAAAATCATTATCAATATCGATGAAGCCGAAGGAAAGGTGTTGATTAGAGATTACGGACGAGGGATTCCTTTAGGCAAAGTCGTCGAATGCGTGAGTCAAATTAATACTGGCGCAAAGTATAATGATGACGTCTTTCAATTTTCAGTGGGGCTTAACGGTGTAGGTACGAAGGCTGTGAATGCATTGTCTAGCCATTTTCTAGTGCGTAGCTATAGGGAAGGGAAATATGTTGAAGCTCTTTTTTCTAAGGGGATAAAACAAAAGGAAAAAGAGGGGAAGACTGATGAACCTTCTGGTACTTATGTGGAATTCATTCCAGATCTTGAAATTTTTAAGAAGTACCGTTTCCAAAAAGAGTACGTGATTAAAAGGATGTGGCACTATGCTTATCTAAATACAGGCCTCACCCTCTGTTTCAACGGGGAATCGATAGAGTCTAAGAACGGTTTGTTAGACCTCCTTAACGAAGAGGTCCCGGAAGATCGTCTATATGAGCCTCTCCATTATACAGGAAAACAAGTTGAATTTGCGTTTTTACATACGCAAAATTACGGAGAAACTTATTTTTCTTTCGTTAACGGACAGCATACATCTGACGGAGGGACCCACCTATCAGCATTTCGTGAGGGGTTGCTTAAAGGTGTGAACGAGTATTCTAAGAAGAATTTCCAGGGCGTCGATGTCCGAGAGGGGATTGTCGGCACAATTTTAGTTAAGGTTAAAGATCCTATTTTTGAATCCCAAACAAAAAATAAATTGGGTAATACAGATCTTCGTGGTGTATGGGTTCAAGAGGTTAAGGATGCAGTCGTCGATATCCTTTATAAAAATCCAACCACAGCTAATGCGATTATCGAAAGAACGGTATTTAATGAAAAACTGCGTCGTGAATTGGCTGCGGTAAAGAAAGAAGCTAAAGAAAAACAGAAAAAAATATCGTTTAAAATTCCGAAATTGCGCGATAGCAAACATCATTACAATGATGATTCAGGTCGTGGAGATGAGACTATGATCTTCTTGACAGAGGGGGACTCTGCCAGTGCCTCGATCGTAGCATCGCGGGATCCTATGACTCAAGCGGTCTTTTCTCTTAGAGGAAAGCCGTTAAATGTTTTCGGGATGAAGCAGGATCAGCTGTATAAAAATGAAGAGATGTTTAATGCAATGAGCGCATTGAATATTGAAGATGATATCGAGAACCTACGCTACAACAAGGTTATCTTAGCAACAGATGCCGACGTTGATGGTATGCACATTCGGAATTTGCTAATCACGTTTTTTTTAACCTACTTTGAAGGACTGGTTGTCAATGGACACCTCTTTATTTTGGAAACACCGCTATTCAAGGTTAGAAATAAAGAACAGACTTGTTACTGCTATTCAGAAGAAGAAAAAGAAGCTGCGATAAGAAAGTTGAAAAAAGGGGTGGAAATCACTCGTTTTAAAGGGCTGGGTGAGATCTCTCCTTCAGAGTTTAAACAGTTTATTGCGAAAGATATTCGCTTAATTCCTGTAGGGGTCTCAACGATTTCTGAAATCCGGCAGACTCTCGAATTTTACATGGGGAAAAATACCCCTGAGCGAAAACAGTTTATTATGGATAACCTAATTAACGAAGCGGCTCTCGACAAAGAAAATCTAATTGTAGGTCAATAATGGAAGATGTTAAGCAATTGATGAAGCATCACTATCTCAAGTATGCTTCTTATGTTATTCTTGACCGTGCTATCCCGAATGTTTTTGATGGGTTAAAGCCTGTCCAGCGAAGAATATTGCACACTCTTTGGGGAATGCATGATGGTAAACTGCATAAAGTAGCGAACGTCGCAGGACAGACAATGGCGTACCATCCTCATGGCGATGCTCCGATTATCGATGCGTTGATCAATTTGGCAAACAAAGGGTTTCTACTCGACCAACAAGGAAACTTCGGGAACATCTTTACTGGTGACCCCGCTGCTGCTGGACGTTATATTGAGACAAGGCTATCCGCTTTGGCAAAAGAGACAATGTTTAACCCAGACCTAACAGAAACTGTTCCTTCATATGATGGAAGGCACCTAGAACCGACATGTCTTCCCGCAAAAATTCCGCTTTTATTGATGCAAGGTGCCGAGGGGATTGCGGTGGGGATGTCGACATCAATCCTTCCACATAATTTTACCGAATTATTAAAAGCGGAAATAGATATTCTTGAAGGGAAAGATATTGAGCTTGTTCCCGACTTTCTAACAGGTGGCATCATGGATGCCTCCGACTACCGTCATGGGAAAGGAAAAGTCAAACTAAGGGCAAAAATCGAGATTAAAGACCCAAAAACTGTTGTCATCAAAGAAATTTGTTATGGAACGACGACAGAATCTTTGATTCGCTCGATCGATGAGGCTGCAAAGCGGGGCAAAATCAAGATTGATGCGATCAATGATTATACTGCTGAACATGTTGAGATTGAGGTTAAGCTGATCAGGGGATATTATGCAGAAGATCTCATTAAAGCCCTTTATGCGTATACCGAGTGTGAAGTCAGTCTTTCTTCTCAACTCGTGGTGATCAAAGATGACCTGCCTGCAGAACTTGATGTGGGACAGATCCTTAGGTTCCATGTTGACAAGCTCCAAGAATATTTGAGGAGAGAACTCGAGATTGAGAAGGCTCGTCTGTTAGAAAAGATTTTTGGGAAGACTCTAGAGCGCATTTTCATAGAAAATAGACTCTACAAAAAAATCGAAAATATCACTTCTTATGATAAAATCCATCAAACTGTTGAAGCTAGTTTGGTTGATTTTCATAGCCAGCTGACGCGTATTCCGACCTATGAAGATAGAGAAGCCTTATTAAACATCCCTATCCGCCGTATATCTCGCTTCGACCTAGACAAAAATTTAGAAGAAATTGCAGCCATGCAGAAACAACTCATTGGGATCGAGAAGAACCTCAAGAGTATCAAAAAATTTACTATTGGATATCTGCAAGAACTTATCGATAAATATGGAAAAAATTTTCCTCGTAAAACGGAAGTGCAGGCTATCCAGCAAATTGATATGCGTGCTATCGAGACGAAGATGATTAAAGTCGGGTTCGATTCAGAAAACGGATTTGTAGGAACAAAAGTTGGCGGAGATAACGTTTTTGAATGCACAAACTTTGATAAACTACTGATCTTTTTCAAAGATGGAACGTATTCTGTAATTAATATCCCTGAAAAACAATATGTCCATCACGAAAACAGTAAAGTAGTCTATGTAGGTGTTGCTGATAAAAAAACAGTTGTTAGCGTCGTTTATAAGGATCCAAAAAAGCATCTTTGCTATGCCAAGCGCTTTGTTGTGTCCCAGTTCATTCTAGACAAGGTCTACCACTATATCGAAGAGGGGATGGAGCTTGTCTTTTTGACGACGCAGCCTAGTGTTGTGGCGGAATTGCAGCTTATTCCTAAAGTCAACCAGAAAGTAAATAAGATTGCATTTGCCTTAGATACTTGTTTGATTAAAGGGGTGTCAGCAAAGGGGATAAGGATGTCTCCTAAAGAAGTAAAAAAAGTGGTGCTTCAGAAAAATGGAAAGTGATTCCGACGAGTATCTGCAGGCTAAAAAATATGCGTTAAGGAGGCTCTCCCTTCAAGCTGTTTTGTCAAACAAGCTGGCACGCTCACTAAGAGATCGTCTCGTTTCTGAAGAGACGGTCGAACGTGTGATCAAGGATTTAACGGCGCTTGGCCTACTTAACGATGATGAGTGGTCAGCCAGCTTTGTTCGACAGCAAACTCGCCGAAAAATGGGCCCTAGAGCAATAGCTCAAAAGCTTGCAAATAAGGGGATTCGCGGCGAAGGGCTCAATAAAGCATTGGAGGGGGTAGGAGCTGCTTCCGAACAGGAGGCAGCAGTTGACCAGTTGCTCGAAACCCGCTACCGTAAACGAGATCTGTCGGATCCTAAAGAACGTCAAAAAGTCATTGCATCACTTATCCGTCGAGGGTTCGATTTTTCGTTGATTCTCCAGAAAATTAAACAACGAGATCACCTAATAGCGTTTGATGACTGTAACTGTGAATTTTGACTCGCTGGAGTGATCCGATCAAGTTGCTGCTGCCTGGGAATAACACACTTTTCCAGCATCGCGTACGCCCTTTCAATAAAGAGTCGTCTTTAAAATTGTGTTTTTCAACAAGAACTTCAACTTCTTTACCTAACATCGATTGTCTATGTCTGGCATTGATCTCTTCTTGCAGATCAATAAGTCTGTGAAGTCTCTCTTGTTTTACCTCTTCCGGAATATCATCTTTCCAACGCATTGCAGGCGTCCCTTTTCGAGGGCTGTAGGAAAAAAGAAAGCCGACGGCAAATTCGAGTTGTTTTAAAAGGTTGTATGTCTCCATGAATTCTTCTTCTGTTTCCGTCGGAAAACCCACGATGATATCTGTTCCGAGAGCAACATGAGGAACTAAGGATCTCAGCATTGTTACTTTTTCGAGATACTCTTCTACAGTATAGATACGATGCATTTTCTTTAAAATTCTGTTAGATCCCGATTGCATGGGAAAGTGGACGAATTCGCATAAGGTGCGCAGGTCTCTGATGGCTAACATTAGATCGTAGGTGATATCCACAGGATGGCTTGTCATGAAGCGAACCCGTTCAATGCCTGGAATTTTGTCGATCTTGTAGAGAAGGTCGTGAAAAAGAACGCCCCAGCTAGGTTGATCTTTTCCATAGCTATTCACGTTTTGACCAAGCAGTGTAATTTCTTTGTATCCATTCTCGGCAAGTTTTTTACACTCTTCGAGAATGCTATCAGGGTGTCGTGAAACTTCTGTGCCTCGTGTGTAAGGGACAACACAATATGTACAGTATTTATCACAACCGCGAATAATCGAGACATAAGCCATTACTTTATCATCTCGCTTAGCACTCAGGTAATCGAGTTCATAATTAAAGTGATCGTCTGTGCGGCATGCCTTTGTTCCATTCACAAGAACTTCATCTAAGATGTTATTGAGGTCGTGTATATTGTTTGTTCCTAGGACAAAGTCAATGTGTGGGATTTTTTGAAAAAGAGTTTCCTTTTTTGCATTGGCCATGCAGCCGGTGACCCCAATGATCGGTTGGTGTTGAAGATCGCGTCCGAGTTTTCCCAATTTACCCATAACCTTTCTTTCCGCAAGGTCTCTTATAGAACAGGTGTTAAATAGAAGGAGATCGGCTGCATTTTCATCATCGACGCGAGAAAGCCCCCGGTTTTCAAGTGATCCAACCATGATTTCAGTGTCAAGTTCATTCATTTGACAGCCATAAGTTTTAATGAAAAATGTTTTTAGTGAACGCATACTCTCTCTTGTGAATTAATTTTAGAGGGTATTTTAGCATATAGCTTCTCTTTTTTCGAGAAAAATTATGTCGAATGATAAAAAGTGTTGGCAAAAAAACAAACGGTATGTATGATTGTGCCTTATTCGTGAGGGATTTCGTGCAAAAAGTACTGAAAGTCTCCTCTGAAAACAATCGTAAACTTTGCAGTAAGGCCTTAAGACATGCACAACAAGTATCAACAGCAAAAAACGTTTCAACTTAAAGAAGCGGATATTTCCCGTAATTGGTTTATTCTAGATGCTTCTGGGAAAACCTTGGGTCGTTTTGCCTCAGAGATCACAAAGATTCTCCGTGGCAAACATAAACCAACATTTACTACCTATATGGATGGTGGTGATGGTGTTATCGTTATTAATGCCGATAAAATTGTAGTGACAGGGAATAAAGAAGCTCAGAAAGAGTATATTTACTATACAGGTTCAATGAGCGGTCTTCGCAGAGTTCCTTATCGCACAATGCAAGCGCGTAAGCCTGCCTACATTGTTGAACACGCTGTTAAGGCTATGATGCCACGTACACGTTTGGCAAATGCTCAATACAAGAGACTTCGCGTCTTTGCTGGTGCTGAGCACAACATGACAGCTCAAAAACCAATTAACGCAACTATTTAAGCTCCAAAGAGGTAATAATGGATTCCCAAGAAAAAGTCGCCACAGGACGTCGTAAAACCGCTGTAGCATCTGTTCGTTTAAGACCAGGAACAGGACAGATCGATATCAATGGCAGAAAATTTGAAGACTATTTCCCTGTTGCCATTCAACGTGATGCTGTGCTCGCTCCTTTTGCTAAGTTAGGTGGCAATGGCCGTCATGATTTGATCGTTCGTGTTAAAGGTGGTGGTATTGAAGCTCAGGTGATTGCAGCTCGTCTCGGGTTAGCACGCGTGCTTGTTAGCGTAGATGAGAGCTTACATCAAGAATTTAAAGATAAAGGTTTCTTAACACGCGATTCTCGTAAGAAAGAGCGTAAGAAATACGGTCTTGCTGGCGCTCGTAAACGTTTCCAATTCTCGAAACGTTAATCGTTCGTCTTTTTCACAGATTTTTTTTCTGTCAAAGCCCTCGGGATTCATCTCAAGGGCTTTTTTTTTTGTCTTTTTCCAGAACCAATTCTTTATCCCTCGATTAACGTGTTGTGTGCCATATAGCAAGCTTTATGGTTGTCACAGTCCCGCGCTTGGATAAATCGCGTAGAGGGTCTAATATTACCCTCGATGCAATTTTTAATCCCGGGGCTTTGACGCAGCCAAAATTCCAACTTTCAACAAGAAGCAGAACTGCTTAGATAGGAAAACAGAGGGGAATTCAAAAAACATAGTATTCTCTGTTAGAGCCATTATTTTAGATATTACAATTTTTTTGTCTTATCCTGTCTATCATGCTTATTCTGTTAAATTTATGTAGAATTTATAGCTCCCTGAACATTCTCCTTCCTTTAGTCTTTAATTCTTTATTTATAAAAATATTTAATTAGTTTAAGATTTGTTGTTTTATTACATGTTTTTTGTTTGTTATATAAATAAATGTGGTTTAGTTTTTCTATAAAGGAATGGTCAGTATGGATCCTATAAAAAACTCTTTAGAAAATGTAGCTTATACTGATGGTTCAAGTGCCTTTATATTTAACGATATAAAAAAATATAAAGGATTGACCGGGCGTATTATGGAAATTTTTGGTTTGGTAGTGAAAGTCAAGGATGATAGCTCCGGTCGAATATTTTATATAAAAGCGCAAGATCTTGTGAAAAAATTTGTTGGCGAGAAACAAGTTCTTTCAAAAAACGGGAAATATCTTCTTTGTAATCGAATATTAGAGGTGACTAATGAGGATTCCAGACGCCCATTATCAAGCGAAAAACTAAAAACGTTATTCATTAGATTCGTTGAAGATAAAAAAACGGATCCTAGTTTTTTAGAAACTGAAGATGGGATTCTTAGGGAGATGGATAAATTAAAGAACGAGTTAAGTGGTTTTAATAAAATTCATTATGTGGAAAGTCTAGAAGAAGTGGTTGGCAGTTTAAGACCAGGGGATTTCTTAATTAGAAAATACCATGAAACGCACTCAAATCTCATCTGTGATGTACAAAATTTTTTCCATCTCAAAGGGTATAGAGAATCCCATAAATGTTCTCATATTGCAGTCTATTTAGGTGAAATCAATGGAAAATTTTGGGTTGCCGAGGCTGCCTGGCCGAATGAAAAAGATGCAGAGATTCGACGTGTTGAAATCAGCGATCCTCGCTTTGCTTTGAAAGAAAAAAACCAGTATCTTGTCATCAGAAATAGAGATGAACAAACAGCATCAGCGATGGTTAAACTAGCTAGAAAATATACTGTTATAGTTCGTCCCGAATCAGAAAAAGAGCCTAATCCATCAGAAATTTCTGGATCTATCCGCTATACAATTATAGAGGCGGCGCGATCTATTTGGCATTCATCAAAACTAAACTTCTTCGGAAAGCAACGTTTGCTGAAATTCTATGCGGATTATAAAAATGCGATTCCGTTTGAATACTTTGGCAATACTCGTGGTCTTTTTTGCAGTCATTTTGCTTTTACGATGGAGGCTATCTCTGAGATGAATGACAACACTGCTTTTCAAAGTTTTTTAGAAAAGCATCCTATTCCTGTTAAATATGATGAATCAAAAAGAGGAGTAGCATTGAAGGTTTCGAAATTATGGTATAGCGCTAGAAAAGGTGTTTGGGCGCGCTGGCTCGCTATTCGTTACAAGCAAGAAGTCCAAAAGGCAGTATCCACACAGTTGGATCCTCTAAGAACGTCCCCGCAATCTGCAGTTCAGTATCTCTTAGACCATAAGGACAGATTTAAAGTTGTTGGACTTGTGAATCGTCAAAATGATTTTGAATAAAACTTGATTTGCACCCTAAATTACGTGTTAACTTAGGGAAGGAAGTTGGATTTAAATTTACTTTTTTGAGTAGGGTCTGAAAATTAGAAAAAGTCCAAAACAGACAAATGGAATACTGAGGTACTGTCCAACCTGTAGTCCAAATCCATCCAACCACGACTCTTGTGGTGTTTTCAAGAACTCGATAAAAAATCGAGATCCAAAAACAAGCACAAAAAAGATTCCGCTTAGAAGCCCTGGTTTGAGGGTTTCCCTTTTAATTCTCCATAAGGGGTAAAGAACGAAAAATGTAGCGAGATACGCTGCCGCTTCGTAAAGTTGCACTGGGTGCCTAGGAATTGGCGCTGAACCGTCCGCGGCATGGCCAAAGATAATCCCCCAAGGCAAGGTTGTTTCGTTTCCGAGAATTTCTTGATTAAAAAAATTACCGAGTCGAATAAATGTGACAGCAACTGCGGTCGGAATGACGAGCATATCAACAATAAAAAGGAATGAGATCCCCGGAAAACGATTTTTATTTAATCTAAGGAACAAGAGTAAGGCGATGATTACCCCGAGGGTTCCTCCATGACTGGCTAAGCCTCCATTCCGAATCATTAAAATTTCCATAGGATGGGCTTCATAATATGGCCAATCATAAAAGAATACATGACCTAGCCTAGCTCCAACGATTGTTCCAATGACAATAAAAAAGGTGATTCTATCTGCAAATAATGTGCTAAATTCTCTCGATTTCTCTGGAAGGGACTTTCGCAAAATAGGAATGAGAATAAAGTAACCACAGACAAAACCAAACGCAAAGAGGATGCCATACCACATAACAGGCAAATTGAGAAAAGGGATAGTGAAAGCTTCCTTTGGAGGATTCCAATAAAGCCACGCTAGAGAATGGAGCATAAAAACCCCTTAGAAACCGGCGTTAAAAAAAACAAGCCCCTATTCTTTTGGAATAGGGGCTGTTGGTGTTCGGAGCAGAGGGATTCGAACCCCCGACCTACTGCTCCCAAAGCAGCCGCGCTAGCCAAACTGCGCTATGCTCCGATACACTCGAAAGTGGATAATCTATCAAATTACCGATATTCTTGGAAGGAAAAAACAAAAAAAACAACACTTTCCTTAAGAAGGGTCTTGCATACCAGCTGAAAGGCTATGTATAAAAGACTTTTTGTATAATTCAGGGTCGTTGCTTTTCGGGATTTTTTGGCCGCTTTTCGATTCAACCCCGACTTGCTCCCCTAAATTCATGCGTGATTTAGGGGGCAAGTCGGGTTTCAAATTGTAGGGGCAATATACGAATGTTGATATTGCCCCTACAATTTGAAGTTAAAAAACTGCTCAAAAGAACCCGAAAATCGACAGAACCTGAGCTATGCAAGGGGTTTAAAAATTCCTTTTTCGTTTGTCCGGCGATCATCTTTCGGGTAGTATGAGATTTAGATATTCGATGCATCAAAGAATAGACTTATAGCAAGAAGTCTACATAAAATGAGGTGAAAAGGCGATGGGAAAAGATTATAAAATTGTCGATGATTTAGATGTAAAATCCGGTGATGGAATTGCTTTAGCATCGCTCGGTAGGGCAGAAATAGAACTTGCCGAAAAAGAAATGCCGGGTCTCCGAGCCCTTAGAGAAGAATACGGCACATTGAAGCCTCTTTCAGGAGCGCGAATCGCTGGGTGTTTGCATATGACTTCCCAAACGGCTGTTTTAATCGAAACACTTCGTCTTTTAGGTGCTGAGGTTCGCTGGTCTTCATGTAATATTTTTTCGACACATAATCCTGCGGCTGCGGCTGTAGCCGCGATGGGTGTTCCGGTATTTGCGTGGAAGGGGATGTCTGAAAAAGAGTATGAATGGTGCATCAGCAAAACATTGATGTTTGGTAAAGAGCCTCTTAATATGATTGTAGATGACGGCGGGGATCTCACAAACTATGTTCATGAAAAACACCCCGAGCTACTTTTAGGAATCAGAGGTATTTCAGAGGAAACAACTACCGGGGTGCGGAATCTTATTAAAAAGCAGCAAGAAGGAACTCTTAAATGCGCTGCAATCAATGTTAATGATTCTGTAACGAAATCAAAATTTGACAACTTATATGGGTGTCGGGAATCTCTGGTTGATGGTTTGAAACGGGCTACAGACGTGATGATTGCGGGGAAAATTGCCGTTGTTGCAGGTTATGGTGACGTTGGCAAGGGGTGCGCAGAGGCTTTGTCTAGTATGGGCGCACGTGTATTGGTCTGTGAAATAGATCCTATCTGTGCTTATCAGGCAGCAATGAATGGCTTCCAGGTTGTGACGATGGAAGAGGTAGCTTCTCTTGGTGATATATTTGTCACAGCGACCGGATGCAAAGGTGTGATCCGTTCCGAACATCTCTTGGCGATGAAAGACTATGCAATTGTCTGTAATATAGGGCATTTTGATTGTGAAATTGATGTTGATTGGCTAGAAAAAAATCCAGATATTGAGTTTATTGCCATTAAACCTCAGGTAGATCGTGTTTTTTTCAAAAAACAGAAGAAAAATCTTGTCTTGCTAGCAAAGGGGCGACTTGTTAATTTAGGATGTGCGAAGGGGCATCCATCTTTTGTTATGTCAAATTCTTTTGCGAATCAAATTTTAGCGCAAATTGAGCTATGGACAAAAGCGTATCCAATCGGAGTCCACCGGTTGCCTAAAATTTTGGATGAAAAAGTTGCGCGTTTGCATCTAAGTCAACTCGGGGTTAAATTGACCCGCCTTACTTCTGAGCAATCTGTTTATCTTGGAGTTTCAATAGACGGGCCATATAAACCTGATGGCTATTTATATTAAGTTTCTGATTATTTTTTTGTCAGAGGTCGCTTTTCCGGCTCATCACGCAAATGAGTACCTTATCGGGAGAAAGACTTAAAAGCACTTCTATTTCAGCCATTCCCGCTGGGAATGGCTAAATATATTTTTTACAAAGAAAAAAGA
>JBAWZJ010000025.1:0-13658 GCA_037143085.1 Parachlamydiaceae bacterium
TTCAAGAGCTACAGAAATTATTTGAAAAAATAGCTAGTGCGTAAGGTGAGTTATTCATGATAATCCGATAACTCCAGATGACGATGCTATTAATCTAGATTGTAATTTTACCATTTTGGATGGTGAAGCAGACTGTGTTGATTCGGGGTCTGAAGACTCTATTTTTGAGATGGATGAAGAAGATAATTCTTCGGAAGAAGTCGAAGAGGAGAGCGGTCAAGATGGAGAAAATATATTTCCTAGCAGCTTTCAACCAACTTCACCTGTTTTCGAAGCTACCCCTCAACAAAACAATCATCCAGCCCTTGGGTGGAGATAAACAAAATCTCAGAACTCCTGATATCGCAGGCGTGGCGTCGGAATTGAGAAAGAGGTCTAATAGTGCATGGAATATTCCCTTGTTGTCGATCACTGCATCTCGGTCTCTTTTTCAATTCCTCGCCTACACCTCGATATCAGAAGTTCTGAATCTTTATGGTTTTTCTGCCAGTCTCTTTTTCAGTTGCGGGAGATATTTAAAGATTGTTGTGTCTTCAATTGTATTCAGTGTGATCAACTTCTCTTCCAATCGTGGTTGATAGCTTGGTGGTTTAGACTTTAATAAACGTCTATTCACTTTCGTTGCATAGAAAAAATCTTCAGCCCGTGTCCAGTAGTGGTTTAAACAAATTTCATCAACTTTAATCGGAGTCATTCGCTGCCCCTTCCCTGTTTTTGGAACGGTATAAAACCCGCTTTTCAATGAACCGTCGTGTATTCGATATCGAGATACAGCTTTGGGACGGACAATCATTTTGATGTACGCATTATCTGGCGGATCGCGATGTTCTGCTTCATAATTCCATGGAGCCTTTAGAGTAAGGCTTTCGATCATCGGCTTGTCAGTTGGAAGAGTGGCGAGATGTGATGTTCCAAAAACTTGCCAGTTTATTTTGATTCCTCCAACATTTGGCTCGTTATCGTATTTAGATAAAAAAGTCTTTAAATCTTTAGTGCTGATTGGAAGAATGAACTCATCAAGATCGATAAGGGCTAACCAATCACTAATGTCTGCCGTCAAAGCGATACAGTGGTTGTATGCTGCAATTTGGGCCCCCACGTGATGGGCCTCATTTGGCTTCCGCGGCCAATCCCATAATTCGACAATTCCCTTGCCTATATAAGGATTAAGTACCTCCATGTAGTCGTCTACGCTTTCATTATTAAAAAGATAGAAATGTTCGACTCCGATAATACGGTGATACTCGATCCATTCGCGTAAATAGGGCGCTTCATTTTGAAAAATCGCACAAACGGAAATAAAGTAATGAGGGTGGTCAGTCTGTAGCTTCGGGGAAGCTCCATTGATTGTTGATGGAGCAGCCAAGCATAGAAAAACATATGATAATAAGAAAAAAGGAAGTCGAATGAGTTTTATCACAAAAAGTTACTCCCAGTTAAATTTTCTGCCTAGCAACTCTTCTAGCTGGGCGTTGTAAGGTCGGAAATAGTCTGATAAGGTTTCACGTAATATTGGGTCCATCGGTGGATATGAGTGCGTTATCCCTCTGTTCCAATTGAAATGGTTATATGTTGGAAGTTCTAAAAATGTTAAGACTTCTTTTGTCACTTTTTGGATGTCTTTGCGCAAGTCATCCGATGAAATCACCATGACCTGTTCTTTTGGAAAATAATCTAACCATCTTTGTATTTGCTCTGCGTAGAGACCTCTCGATAAATAGGAGTATTTTCTGTGATTTCCAGTCCCATCGATTGGCTCTGACTTTTCCAATTCAGCCATTTCTTCAGCTAATCTTTCGGCTTCCACTTCAATGGCTTCCTCAAATGAAAGTGGTTCAATATTCTTTCTTTTATTCATCCAATATTGTGAGTAAGCTCGATCGACCGGATTTCTCAATAAAATAATAATTTTTGCTTCAGGAAGAGTGGCAAAAGCTCGTTCAGCTGCAAAAGGGTAAAACAAATAGTATGGACTTTTATCACCTCGGATTGCATCCATTTTTCTGGCTTTAGGATATTGTTTTGCATACCACTCAACTCCAAGATAAAAATTGACATCAAAAAAATGAACTTCTCCAGGTCTATTCACAACGTTAGGGTGCTGTCTCAAAATATCGTACAATGTCGTTGTTCCTGATTTCTGTGCTCCAATAATTAAAAATGAAGGCAATGCAGGATCTGAAGCAAACCCCAGCGTGGAGGAAATCAATAAACTGAAAAAGATAACGATAATGTTTTTAATTGTCATAACCCAGCCTTTCTCTAAGTTGAGGTAAATATTTAAATATTACGGTGTCTTCAACTTGGTTCAAATCATCGAACTTCTGCTTCAGATATGAGAGTTCTGCCAGGTGATCTTTGATCACAAAGCGTCTTCTTAAAAATTTTGTTTCATAAAACCAATCTTCCGCCCGGGTCCAATAATGATTAATCCGAATTCTGTCAATTTGGAAGGGGTCCATATACTGTCCACGGCGGTTGTTAGGCACTGCGTAAAATCCTCGTTTGTAGATTCCGTCATGTGTATGGAATCTCTCCACGGCATGAGGTCTCACAATCGTTTTGATCACTCCATTGTGGGGAGGGTTTTTTAAGTTTGTTTTGTAATCCCAAGGAGCCTTCAAGATGAAACTTTCAATCATCGGTCTATCTTGTGGAAGGGTTTTGTGGTTCGATGTCCCGAACAACTGCCAGTTGATTTTAATGCCCCCAATTTTCGGGTCGGTTTCATAATCGGCCAAAAAAGAAACTAAATCTGGTCGATCAACAGGGACGATGAATTCATCAATGTCGATGATCGCTAACCAGTTGGTTACGCCAGATGTTAACTTTATGCAATGATTATAAGCCCTCCTTTGTGCTGGAACATGATCTATTCCTTCACCAGGAGCTTTGGGCCAATCTCTTAGCTCTACAATACCCTCAGTGATGTAGGGCAAAAGAACCTCGGAATAGTTATCATTGCTCTCATTGTTATAGAGGTAGAAATGTTCGACACCAATGATTCGGTGATATTCGATCCACTCCTTTAGATAATCAGCTTCGTTTTGGAATATCGCACATGCAGAGATATAATACTGACTTGCCGTTGTTGTTGTAGTTATGAGAGTGAAAAGTGAAAAAATTAAAAATTTAAAAATGCTCATATTCCTCATCGTTAATAGGGTAACCATACCTCATAGACATTTCTTGAATTGCTAAAAACAAATCTGGAGAAAGCTCTCTCTTTAGGTCAGCCCAAGTGATTTTTTGTAGAGGTAGGGGACGGTGGTTTATTGTTTTTCGTGTAGTTTTTAAGGGGATTTTGCTAAGTGATAACCCCAAACGTTCATTCATTTCATCCCAGACGTCATCCAGCTCTTCGATTTTATATCTCCATTCTGCTTGAGCTTCAGCTTTTAGATTCCAGTAATACCAATATTTTGCACTTTGAACCAAACGAGAGTCCTTTTCTCTGTCAATTTCCGGAATGTATTCTCTAAAGAAAATAAAGGCTTTTTCTTTTTCGGTTGAGGAAATCGAAGAAATAGTTTTTAGAGGGTCTCTAACCTGATGGAAAATGTGTTGATAATGCACAAGGTCAGTGCGAATATAGCCATAGGGGGCGTGGTTTGTTTTGACGTTCATTAGCCAGGAAGAACATCCGTCTGCTTTTAAATGTTCATGTCCAATCTCTAGTCCAGCCAGGGTTAATACCTTTGCAGTATATGTGGTGCCACTTCTTGAGGATCCTGTTATTAACAAAAATTTTTCGATTGTCTGTTCAGCGTGGAGCGGAAGAATACTAAGAAGGAAAAAAAAAGTTTGTAAAAATTTACTAATCATTAATGGAATATCCATATCTTAGGGTCATGTCTTGTATTGCAGAAAATAAATCGGGGGGTAGGTCTTTCTTTAATTCTGCCCATGTAAACTTGTTGATTGGCTTATCTCGGTGGTTTGTTGTCTTAGGAACAATATCCAATGCTCTCTTATCCAGTGGAACCCCGAGCTTCGCGCTCATCTCTTCCCAGGCGAGATCGATCTCTTCCAGTTTGTATCTCCATTCTGCCTGAACTTCAGCTTTTAGGTTCCAGTAATACCAATATTTAGCACTTTTGACAAGGCGAGAATCTAGCTCTTCATTGATTTCAGGGATATATTCCGAAAAGAAACTAAATGCATCAGGAGGTTCTGTTGAATAAACTGAAGATATCGTCCCTAGAGGGTGTCTGACTTGGTGGAAGATATGTTGGTAGTGGATATTTTCTGTTGATCTACGTCCATAAGGAGCGTGATCGGTTTGTACATTCATGAACCATGAGGCACACCCATCTTTCTTTAAAGACTCGTGACCGATCTGTAATCCACCTACTGTAAGGGCCTTTGCGATGTATTTTGTGCCGCTTCTTGCGCACCCTGTTATCAGTAAAAATCTATCGACCTTATCGGTTAAATCATATCTTGGCTTTGCATAGTGGGTGATATCGAATGATAAAAAAAACGTAAGAAGTAAGAAAAAATATGAATTCATGATGTTTTAATCGATTGTGTAGCCGTATCGAAGGGTCATTTCTTGGATTGCACAAAATAAATCTACGGGTAGTTGTTCGGCTAAATCACTCCATGTGAATTTTGCTTCTTTGGCTTTCCTGTGGTTTGTTGTTCGCGAGACAGTGGTTAAAGGATCTCTTTTTAAAGGTATTCCTAAGCGTGTGGCCATCTCATCCCAAACGAGGTCTATGTTTTCAATTTTATAAGTCCACTCTGCCTTTTGTTCAGCCATCAAATTCCAGTAATACCAATATTTGGCACTCTTGATGAGCTTTGAGTCGTTTTGTATATCAATTTCAGGAATATACTCTGAAAAAAAAGCGAATGATTTTTGGGTGATTGTCCAATAGGTCGATGAGATAACATCTAACGGATGTCTAACCTGATGAAAAATATGTTGGTAACGGATATTTTCTGTTGACTTACGTCCATAAGGAGCGTGATCGCTTTGAACATTCATTAACCAAGAGGCGCATCCATCTTTCCTTAAAGACTCGTGGCCAATATCAAGGCCTGCCTGCTGAAGAGCTTCTGAAATATATGTAGTGCCACTTCTTCCGCATCCTGTAATAAGTAAAAATAAGTCTACTTCTTGTTGAGATTCCGTTAATATTTTTTGATTGCGAGGGTGCGAGGAAGATGCTGCTAAGGAAGAAATTAGAAAAAGAAAGCAGATAAAAAAATAAATTGAAGACGGTCTCATAAGTAAACTCCGGCTGACAGGCTGAAAACGGTTACTATAAAAGTTGGAGAGAAATGACTTATACTTTGGCTTTATTTTAGGGGCAAGAAAAAAAACTTTAGAAAATATTATGTTGGTTTGATGTACGAACTTTTTAATACGCTCAAGTGACGCATGAGCCTGCGGACAGTTCCATCTGTCGACAAGCCTCGGTAGCAAAATTGCCAACTTTCAGCTGGAACAAGTAAATATTGGATTTGCTTAACAATGAAAAGTGGGCCTGTCAAAACGGATGACAGAGCCCACAGCTCTAATGATTAACAAATTGCAGAATCACGGAGATAAGAAAAACAACAAGAACAGGAAATTTTACAGGTTTGAAGTTGTAAAGTTTGTATACAATATTTAAGAGTGTCAAAACGATCAGCGCAGGATAACTTACTTGCAAGATCGGAATTAAAAATGCAGCTATCCCATTAAAGTTAAGAGTAGACACAAGGAATGTCACACAAAGGGTGCCGATTAATGCAGGGATGTAACCGATTTTTCCAAACGAAACGTCTTTATGAATAAATTCAGCAAAAACAGCAGCAAGTGTTAATGCTGTTGTCAAGCAAGCAAAAGCCACGGCGATAATCGCTATGATTGAAGCATAGGGGCCCAATACATGGATCGCTAGTTGACTGATCAAAACGTCTGGAGAAATACCTGAAAGACTGACGCTGTGGTATGCAGCAACATAACTGAATCCCGTATAGGTAAGTCCCAAAAGCAAAGCTCCAATGACTGAAGCTTTTAATGCTATTTTAAGTATTTCCTTGTGCGATGTATGATCTTTAGGCAGATCTTTCTTCAAGCCTATTACAACGACGGAGGAGAAAAAGAAAGCTCCCAGAAGATCCATCGTTTGATAACCATCGTAAAGTCCTTTCAAAAAAACGTCCCAATGATCATGGTTGGTGGTTATTTCACTGTGAACATTGACAAAGCCCATCACGATGATAATGCCCAATGACCCAATCAAAATCGGTGTCATGTAAAATCCTAGTGTATCGAGAATGGTGTTTGGTCGAAAGGTAAACAGAAACATTGCAATACAACAGATGAGACTAAAAACAGGCAACGAGATGCTTGGTAAAAATGTTGCTGCTGTTGAATATGAAAGTGCAATACACCGTGGCATCGCACCAAAAGGTCCAATTAATCCCATGATGGCTGCAGCGGTAATGAAACCGGGAATTATCCCAAGTCTATTGAAAAAACTCTTGTAATCACCGTCAAACAAACTCATTCCGATCAAACCGGCAAAGGGAACGCCAACAGCTGTAATCAACATTCCAAGGATAGCGTAGAAATTTTGGTCTTGTGCTATTTGACCTAAAGCCAAAGGAAAAACAATATTGCCTGCACCAAAAAACATGGTGAACATAGCAAAGCCTGTGGCTATAATGAGGGAAAATTGTGAATGTTTCATAATAACTCTAAATTAATGGAGGATGTTTATTGGGTTTCTTTTCATAAGAAAAGAGCAGATTGTACCAGTTGGCAGTGTTTTTTACTAGAAAAACCACAGCAGACTTCTCTAATTTAAAAAACGACTTGTTCCCTAAACCGCGCGTGAATTTGAGTACGCTTAGCAATCTGCTCTGTTGAATTCCTCGGTAAAATTGGAGATTTTACTTTCAACAAGAATCAGTATAGAAGCCCTAGTCGGTTTTAAACTGTCGTTGAGGAATATTTTGATATAAATCTGACAAGATTGATTGTGTTATTTTTTTTAGCTTCTTCTAAAATTTTCAGTTGAGATTCTCTAGAAATATTTTGTAGGACAAAGATCACGAGCTCATGCTTTTCTTGTCTTAGAGACTCTTTCAAAATATCAACCATTTGGCGATTCGAGAAAGAAATTCCATCCGTAGCTAGTAACTTTTTAAATGTTTCCGGAGCTCCGATCGAAGCCATCAACATTTTCGTCCAGTACGTAGATGGTTGGTAGCTGATATCATCTCGATACACAAAAGGAATTGTAAAGCGCGAATGGGCGACCCACGGCTCAGAACAATACATAGCCATGAATTCAAAACTATCGATCAGTAGGGTTCTGTCAATGTCTTCGAGCATTTGAGCTTTTTCTAAGCTGTCGATAATATTTAAGTTATGTTTTTCTACCAGATCTTTGACAAGATTTTCTTTGAATTCTTGTGTGAGTTTCAGAGGGGTCCAGAAATTATGTTTAGCCAGTAGATCAAAAAATGTGCTGAAGTTTGTTTTTACGATAGTTGATAAAATCTCTAATCGAGCAGTTTCATCCATTTGATTGGAGATTCCGTTTCTAAGAAGGTGTTCGAAAATATGATAAGAATACATTTCCATTGATTGAAAGAGTGCTTTAGATTTAATTGCCAATGGCAATTCATCGATATTGCGCCTTTGTTCAATAACAAAAAATATTTGTAAATCATAACGCTCTTCCGATTTTGCAATCGATTCTGCTGTTTGTAAAATTTGGGCTAGCTCCCATTTCCAGTCATTAGATCGACCTGTATTAATAAGGTTCAATAAAGCTTCGTTTCCGCTTTTTCCCATTTCATAGATCATTTTCCCTAAGGTGTGGGAGGCTGTTTTAGATAGAATCTTACAATCATTAATGTGTTGCATAATCTCTATTAGATATGAGCTCTTCAGACAGGGTAGAATCGTTAGATATGCTTCAGGTTCCACTGTATGGAATTTTTTATGCATTATAAAACATGCAGCTGCATCGATCATACTCCTTTCCAAAACCGCAACTGTTTGTATTTTTTTAGGATCGACAGACAAATACGAGATAGATCGAATTAATGTTCTGAAAATTTCTGTGAAATGCTCTTTACTAATTGATCTTACGCGTTTCAGTGTGCCAAATGAGTTCTTCGAGGATGGTTTCTTCTGGAGCCTGCTGCAATTCAACCGTTGCGCTCTCCTCGTTCTCCTCTGATTTTTTCTTTGCCATGTTTTCTCTCTAATTTGAATTTTTTAGTTATACAGAATTCCCAGGCCGATTTTTTCAGCTACCAAATCGATAGGAAATGGTAGAAAATCGGTATTTGGGTGCTAAAAGTGTAATTGAGAGATTGGGTAGGCGAGTCGTTGAGTAGAAGCCGTTCGGCTTAAAATTAGACTTTGCTGACGATTTCAATCCTGATAGGATAGAGATCTTCAACGATTTTTCGTTTTGCTTGACTTAGCGGAGTGTCCTTTCCTTTGGTATCAATGAAACTCACTTCTCCATCCGGATAGAACACCTGAAAATCGCAAATGTATCGCACACTCCCTGGTAGGTCAAAGGGAATTTGGCGTAGAAAGAAAAGAACCTGGCCGCTTTCTTGCAGCATCAGCAACTTTTCATAATATCGAGCCTCAAGCTTTGAGGGAAACTTTTTTCCGTTTCTCTCGCATCGAACCGCGCCGAATTTGTGTCGAGGCCGTCCAACAGGTTTTAAAAATTTTACTGTCATTTGTATAAGTTCACCTCCCTTTATGAAAAACAATTTTATTTTGTCAGATCATTTCATTTTTTTATATCATCTTTTGAAAAGACGCGCGGTAGAGTCCTTATGTTAATTTTTTTTCTGTGAATCATACGGGAGAAATGATACGATGAATCTTCAAAAACTACGCTTTTCTTAGGAGATTGGCAATGTGGATATGGGCTATGAAAATTGGATTTTGGTTTCTTATCTTGATTGCCATTTTGCTTTTAAGCGGAATGATTTATCAATTCATAAGCACAAAATTTGACGAAAAAGCATACCCTCCTCCTGGAAAAATGGTTGATATCGGTGGTTATCGATTACACATCAATTGCTCAGGGGAAGGTGGTCCTACAGTGATATTTGATGCAGGGGCTGGATGTAATTCAATGGAATGGTCTCTTGTACAACCAGCGGTTTCTAAATTTACAAGCACATGCAGTTATGATCGAGCTGGAAATGGGTGGAGTGATGAAAGTCCCCTAGAAAGAACTAGCGAAAATATCGTCTATGAACTCCATACACTTTTGAAAAATGCCAACGTACCTGCACCCTATGTTTTAGTCGGCCATTCTTTTGGAGGAATTAATGTTCTTTTATACGCGAACAAATATCCTAATGAAGTAGCTGGTGTTGTATTAGTAGACTCGTCTCACGAAGATTTTCTAGATAAAATGCCAAAACTACCTAAGCCAAATTATAATATGCAATTATTTCTAACTTATGTGGGATGGACCCGTATAATGCAGACCTATTTTTCAACATATAAGAAATCTTTGGAGATATTCCCTGCAGAAGTTCAAAATGCATACCCCACTAAGACCTCTACGTCCATGTTTATAAGAACGCTACTTAAAGAACACGCCTCACTAGATAAAAGCCTTAAACAGCTGCAATTAACAGGCGGAAAGCTAGGAGACAAACCTTTAATTGTGATCACTGCTGGAAAGACATTCACAGCAGAGGAGGTTGGTATGTCGGAAAAGCAAGTAGAGGAAATTGCAAAAGTTTGGGAAGTTTTACAGCAAGATTTAGTCTCCAAATCGACAAACAGCAAACAGATTATCGCCAATTACAGTGGGCATATCGTTACCCGCGAACAACCTGAAATTATCGTAGAGGCTATTAGGGAAATGATCCAGAACGTAAAAAACACCTCTAGTAAACCACCTCGCATATCTTTACGCGAAATCACAAAAGAAACCGTGTGGGACGTTATACAATTAGAACCAGCTGATGAGCAAAAAAAATTTGTTGCCTCAAACTCCGCTTCAATTGCTGAGGCTTATTTTCAAAAAGATTATGCATGGTTTCGTGGTATCTATTCAGACAATCACCCCGTCGGTTTTGTTATGATTGGGATGAATCCAAGAGATGATTTTTGTTTTCTATGGCGTTTTATGATCGACAAAAATCATCAAAATAAGGGTCTTGGCAGTGTGGCCATTGTATGCGTCCTTGATTATTTAAAATCCAATACGAATTACAAAAGTATTGTCACAAGTTATGTGCAAGGAGTAGGGGATCCAAGTAGTTTTTATAAGAAGATGGGTTTTATCGAGGCAGATGAATCAATAAGAACCACTGAGTTAGGCAAGCACATTACAGAAGGTGGTGAAGTTCCTTTGCAACTCAAATTTAGAGAAAGTAGTGAAAAATCCGATAGCCGATCTTCCAAAGATTCAGCGCTGAACATCACGATTAGAAAAGCTAAAATAGAAGATGCTCATGTTATCTTGACTGCCGAGCAAGAGATCGCGGAGACGCCTGGTTATTTCTGTTCGCAGCCAAGCGAACTGAGCGAAGAAAATGTCATTAAAACGATCACAAAGCTTGGCCAATCAAAAAAAGGAATCTACTTAGTGGCTGAACGTGATGGAAAGATTGTCGGGCACGCCTTCTTGGAACCATTGCACCTCAAATCGATATGCCATATCTCTCAATTATCCATCGGTGTGCATCATGGATGGCAAGAACAGGGGATTGGCACTGCTTTGATGCAGCAGATCATCGATTGGGCAAAACAGTCAGAAACAATTGAAAAAATAGAACTGAACGTACGGGCGTCTAATGATCGAGCAATCGCTCTCTATAAGAAAATGGGATTTATCGAAGAAGGGCGATTGAAAAACAGAATCAAAATAAACGAAAGCCAGTACATTGATGATGTTCTGATGGCTTTGCATGTAAAATGACTAGGAAAATATAAAAATGATAAAAAAATTTCTATCTTGTTTCAGCTTTATTTGCTTTGCGATGAGTGGGTATGCTGAATCTCCTACTTTGTGTTCTAAAAAGCAAGAATTGAGCATTCAGCTTGAGTATAGACAACTTGCAGACCATTTTCACTTGATTGACAATCTCACAGAATCCACCCCTGTCTTTTTCTTAATCCCCGATTATAAAAATTTATGGATAGAACGCTTTGGAGATTTAAGCGATAAAGATCTCCTCATTTTTAAGCAATATCGAGATCTTCGGATGAAGTATCAAAACACTTCTTTTTTCGACGAAACGACACCGAGTGAAAAAAGCGGGTTATTTGCTCCAAATCCAAAAGACGTTCCAGACATTATTGCTGATGCCTTTTATACAAGCATAACTATAGAAGAGGCTTTGGATCAACTCGCAGGAAAGATAGAAGTTCAAGAAACAGAATTCATAAAATATTTTTTTGAAATTTATAATAAAAAGCTATCTTCTTTTGCAGAATTCGACACTAATAAATTGAAAATTGAGTTAGATTATTTCAATACTGAACTAAATAGCGAAAATACAATCGCTACATTTGCGGAAATCATAGATTTTTACAAGTCAGGCCCACAACGATTCAAATCAACCCTTATTTTTTGGTCTCCGAGCAGAAGTTTTCGAGGTGCTTGCTATGGCGATCACCTTCAGGTAAAACTTCCTATCAATGATTTGCCTATCGATGATGATTATGTGATGAAGTTTTTGACAAGTGTCATTCTGCATGAAGCCACTCACCACATATCTGGAAGTGCACCATCTGATCAAAAGCAGCAACTCTCACGAACTTTTCTTAATAAAGTCAAATCTATCGATGAATCTCATTTCCTAGATGCAATCGAGGAACCTCTTGTCATGGCTCATCAAATGCGTTTTGTAAAAAATGCCTATCCAACAATTTATTCAGAAAACGCCGACTGGTTTAACCATCCATTGGCCAAGCGATACCTCTGCATTTTAGAAGATTATATTTCCAATAAAAAGCCAATAGATACGACATTTATTCTGAAGCTAGCTGACATTTATGTGCGTGCCGGTTGCAAAGCCACCGAATACAATATTCCGCCATCGATTCGTTTCACATGCTCTAGAGAACATTCTGAACCGGAAATTATTTACTATTTCAAACCACCTGATTTGAACCTGGGGAGTTATCCTATTTTGATTTTGTGCGGCGGATCTTCGAGCAAAGGATCCATTGGAAGCGAATTTTTTATGTTCGAGTATTTCAAAGAAAAAGTCGCCGCTTTGAATGTTGGATTTATCACAGTGGAACAATGGGGTATCGACGGAAATAGTATCGATGAAGAAACCTTCTTCAACCACTACTCACGTACACAACGTTTTAACGATCACATGCAAGTCATCAAACATCTCGAGAGCAATCCCCCTGATGGATGGAGCGGTGACCTCATTTTCTTAGGCGTATCCGAAGGTGGACCATTAGTTACCTCTCTAACCACTTCATATCCCAGAACTCTTGCAACAATCAATTGGAGTGGTGAGGGAGATTGGCCTTGGGTAGATGAAGTCTGGGTATTCCTTGAAGACATGAAGAAAAAGTCTAATGTTGATGCTCTAGACGGCATCCCATCCACTCGCGAAGAATATGACGCATTGATTGAACAGATCAAAGCTAACCCCTCTACCACAGACTGGTTTGTCGGGATGACCTACTTTTATCTAGCAGATGCCTTTAGGCAAACACCGACAAGATATGATCAAATCCGTTCACCATTTTTAGTTGTTGAAGGAACCGATGACCCCAACATTGAATCTCGTGATGAGTTTGTCAGAAAAGCGAAAAAAGCCGGAGCTCCTATTGAATACATCCGCGTTGAAGGGATGGATCATTACATAAGAAAAAGGCCAGATATTATCGATCAGTCTTTTGACTGGCTCAGAAAAATTGTAAAAAATGAGACCTCTCTAAAGGAAATTAAAAATTAATATGCACAATAAAACTACTCTGATTACTCTTTTTTCTTTTAGCCTCTTCATTGCTGCGCTCTTTATAGGCAGCAAGATTGAAGCTGTCGATAATGAAAAATCTGTCAGTCCAGTCAGTTCTATAGTTTTGAAAGAGGTCGTTGATATTCTATCTAACCGCTTCAATACACAAATCCAAGTTGGGACCATCATTCAATTGAGTGAGCAAGAAAGACGAAATTTAATTTTAAGAATTAATATTCAAAGTCCGTCTGCGGGAGTTCCAAAGAGTATAATTCTAAAGCAGGCGCTTCCAGCAAAGCTTTCAGATGATTCGAATAAAATTTCTGGCCGATTTGCGAGAGACTGGGCCGGACTTGAATTTCTGAGCATGCTAAAAACAGGTGTACCTCCTGTTCCGAAATTTTACGGAGGCAGTCTTGAGCATGGATTTATTTTAATTGAGGATTTAGGAGAAAACCATATAAGCCTAGTGGATTCTTTAACTGGTGATAATCCAAAGGAGGCTGAGATTGCCCTTCTTCGCTTCATGATTGACTTGGGTAAACTTCATGCCAGTAGTTACGGTAAAACTGAAGACTATTCCAAGATACTCAAAAAGGTCAATCCATCAGCAGAGTCTTGGCAAGACAATTTGCAAAAGACTATTGAGAAGGACGTGCCAGCTCTTAAATTATCACTCACCTTACGCACTAGCTATTTTTTCAAATAATTTCTGTAGCTCTTGAAAC
>JBAWZJ010000026.1:0-13476 GCA_037143085.1 Parachlamydiaceae bacterium
GAACCATATTTACGTAATTCAAGGTACCACCAGTAATCTTCAGGATGCAAATTGTTTTCTAACATTTTTTTTGTCAGAACATCGATCCTTTCTTCCCGTTGACTTCCCCCGACAAGCTCTCCTATTTTTGGAACAAGAATGTCCATTGCGGCAACCGTTTTATCATCATCATTAGATCTCATATAAAACGCCTTAATTTTTTTAGGATAGTCTGTCAAGATAACAGGCTTGCAAAAATACTCTTCTGCCAAAAATCTTTCATGTTCAGATTGCAAGTCTGTACCCCAGCTAACAGGGTATTCAAAAGGCTTATTCGCCTTTTCTAGAATTCTTATGGCATATGTGTAAGTGGCGCGTTCAAACGGTGTTTCTACAATATTCTGGAGCCGTGCAATCAATCCTTCAGACACAAATTTATCAAAAAACACCAAATCTTCAGCACAGTTATCCATTACATACTTAAGAACAAATTTCAGGTATGCCTCAGCACAGTCCATATTGTCTGTAATATCTGCAAATGCCATTTCAGGCTCAATCATCCAGAACTCAGCTAAATGACGGGAAGTATTGGAATTTTCTGCACGAAAGGTAGGTCCAAATGTGTAGACATCGGACATTGCACATGCATAGATCTCACCGTTAAGCTGTCCTGATACAGTCAAGTACGTAGGTTGACCAAAGAAATCTTTTGAGAAGTCAACCTTGCCTTCTTTTGTTTTTGGGATGTTCTCGATATCGAGTGTGGAAACCCGAAACATCTTACCGGCCCCTTCACAGTCGGCAGCAGTGATAATCGGTGTGTTTATATATAGAAACCCTTTCTGTTGGAAAAACAGATGCGTGGCAAAGGCTAGAGCATTACGCACGCGAGTGACAGCTCCTAACGTGTTTGTACGAGGACGCAAGTGAGCTATCGTCCGAAGGAATTCAAAAGAATGTCTTTTTTTCTGTAGCGGATAAACTTCAGGATCACAAAGCCCGACAACAACAATCTCTTTTGCCTCCATTTCAAGAACCGGATTCTCACCTTGCCCTTCCTTAATCGTCCCTTTGACAGCGATGGAAACCCCCGTTGAAAGTTGACTAATGATTTTCCCGTAATTCGGCAAGTCTGGGTTCACTACAATTTGAAAATTTGAAAGCGTTGACCCGTCATTGATCTCTACGAAGGCAAAAGTTTTTTGGTTTCTGACTGTTCTAACCCACCCTTTAACCGTCATTTCTGTCCCAACCAAAGATGGTTGGTCTGCTGTTCTTTGTTTTATTTGTTTTATTCTCGTTCTCATAATGTTCTCTCGTTTGCAAATTCACGCAACATTTTAATTTCTTTTGTCCACAGAGGAGGTCCTCCTGGTGTCTCTAAATATTTGGGAATTAACCGCGTCCGACGATCTTGCATCAAGAAACGGAAACACTCCAATCCAATCTCCCCTTCGCCAAGCGGCGCATGCCTATCGACGCGGGAACCGCACCCTTTAATCGAGTCGTTCAGGTGGAAAGCATTTAAATACTTCAATCCAACAATGCGATCGAACTCCTCTATAGTAGCTTGACAGGCCTCTTTTGTGCGGAGATCATACCCCGCCGCAAAAATGTGGCATGTGTCAACACAGACGCCAATAGGAATCTGTTTATGCACTTTGTCAATAAGATAGGAAAGATGTTCAAACTTGTATCCTACACTTGATCCCTGTCCTGCTGTAGCTTCGATAATTAACCTTAAGTCGCCGCCAGCCACAAGATCTTCAAATGATAATAAGCTCTCGACTATTCGGTCAAGGCATTCTTGCGGATCTGTACTAAGGGCAGCACCAGGGTGAAAATTGAGAAATGAGATGTTGAGTTGCTGGCATCGGACAATCTCTTGGCGGAACGACTTAAGGCTTTTCTGTAAGTTTTCAGGATCAGGTGCTCCGAGATTGATGAGATAACTGTCATGGCTCATGATTTTCTTTAATCCCGTCTCTTCGACAGCTTGTTTCCACAAAGATATATCCTTGTCGCTTAAAGCCTTTCCTTCCCATCTTTTCTGATTTGCGGTAAATAATTGTATCGTAGTCGCCCCTATTTCTTTACCCTCAATTAGAGCATTGGCAACGCCCCCTGCTGCTGAGGTATGCGCTCCAATGAGCAATGATCCGCTTTCGCTGTCGATTATTTTTTTCATATTACTCTCTTCTTAAAAATCCATGCAGAGTTTAAAATCATAAAGAAAAAGAAGAAAGAACAAAATACATTTTTCCTTTTCTTGTTTGTCAGAAATGACATATCCTCTTCGGTATGACAACATCAATCCCCGATACAACACGTTCGATTTTTCATTCCGCAACCCGTTTCTTTTCAGGAACAATGCTCAGTCGTATTTCAGGAATGCTAAGAGATATGTGCATGGCTTACGCTTTCGGAACCCAAAGTGCTATCGCAGCTCTACTGGTTGCTTTCCGCTTTGCTCATCTCCTTCGTCGCCTTTTGGGCGAAGGTGCCATGCAAACGGCATTGATTCCGCACTTTGAAGAATTAAGGAAAGAAAGCCCTCTCCGCGCAGGAAACTTTTTTCGAGATTTAACCTTAAGCCTCACTCACCTGCTTTTTATCATCATCATCACCACAATGGCATGTCTTGGAGCAATTCTTTTTTGGGGATCTCTAGATCCCGGAAACCAAGAAATCGTCTGGCTTACATTCCTTATGATGCCAAGTCTACTATTCATTTGCCTATTTGGAATCAACGCCTCTCTCCTCCAGTGTGAAAAGAGTTATTTTTCGCCTAGCGCAGCACCTGTATTATTCAACCTTTTTTGGATTATTGGCATCCTTCTCAGCAGCCCTTTACCGACCGATAGAGCAATGAGCATCCTCTCAATTTTCGTTGTCCTTGCCTGTGCGGCCCAATGGGCGATTACTTTACCAAAATCATATGCTATCTTAAGAAATTTTGGTGTAACATCCCTTTGGACAGGGGCCAAAAGTTATTCGGCAGATGTGTTGTATCTTTGCAAACCTCTTGCGCTAGGAGTTCTCGGGGTGGGCGCTGCGCAGATTAATAATGCAATGGACGCTGTATTTGCTCGTTGGGCTGATACTGAAGGCCCAGCCTACCTCTGGTATGCAATCCGCCTACAACAACTTCCTTTAGCTCTTTTCGGGATAGCTCTTTCAGGAGCGCTATTACCTCCATTAGCCAGAGCCGTTAAAGCTGGAGATTTAGATAAGGCCCACTCTTTTTTAGATTTTGCCAATCGTCGTACCATAGCTCTAATGCTTCCGTTATCAGCTACTTTATTTATTTTTGGAGATGGTTGCATTCATTTAATTTATGGGCATGGTGATTTCAACAGCACTTCTATATTCGGAACTACGCAATGCCTTTGGGGATACACCTTCGGACTTATTCCAATGGCGCTTGTTCTTGTTTTAGCGCCAGCATTTTATGCACAAGGAGACTACAAGACCCCTTCACAAGCCGCTGTAGCATCTATGGTAGTAAATATTGGATTAAATACTTTGCTTGTTCTCTTTCTAGGATATGGATCGGCAAGCGTAGCATTCGCTACAAGTATAAGCGCATGGATCAATTTTTTCTGGTTGGCTAATCAGTCATCCCTGTTTTCTTTTAACTTAGAAAAGCAATCAACAGGAGAAACTTTTTTGAGGAGCAGCGTAAAAGTTGCCATCGCAGCCTCCTTTGCCTCAATAGCCGCCTTAGTTACTGATATTACATTATGGAAGACATCTCCTGTAATAAAGATCCTTCAAGGCTTTACCCCTGTTTACAATCCATCGTCTATTGAACAAATCTTAAGACTCACTCTTGATGGGACAGTTTTCCTCCTTGTTTTCATTGCGACAGCTTTTGCTACAAATGCTAAAGACATTACCGCGATCCTGAAAACAAAGTAAGGCTTTACACCGAACGTTACTCTTTTAGCTACGCGAAGACCCTTGTGAATCGAACATCGCAAGTTGGTCAACGAGCCAGATCCATGGGGTTTTGGTGCGTTAAAAACACCAAATTTCAAACCATGTTATTTTACATTTTTTTGATTCAGAATCTCTGAAAATTCAACGCAAAGACACAGAGGCGTAAAGGAAATTTCTAGATTTCTCTAATAAATGAGCGTTATATACTTGCTTCTTGTTAAAAGTTGAACTTTTTGGCTAGCTTGAAAGCTCCCGGGATTCGATCGATCGTAAAGCGCTCTGTATTAATTCAATACAGCTAGCTTTACGATCGTCGAATCCCGGGGCTTTGAAGCAGCTAAAAAGTCCAACTTTCAACAAGAAGCAGTATATTCTAGTGAGGTCAAGAAGCAGTATATTCTAGTGAGGTTAGGAATTTTGAATTTAAAAAGACAAAAAAAAACCGGCAAACTTAATGAAAAGTTTGCCGGTTTTTACGTGTTAGGAAAAACCTAATTATGTCGTGTGGGCTAAGAAATCGCAGATCTCAGGTAATTTAATTTCGATTGGCCATGGCATTTGTTCTGGCATAGGCATAGCAACCAATTGACCAGAAAACTGATCTTGGTTCAATGTCAAATACTCAGGCACAGCACGTGATGGACTATCAAGAGCAGCAACAATAGCTTTCATTGTGCGTGATTTTTCTTTAATGGAAATAACCATACCAGGCTTCACAACAAATGAACGACGGTCTACTTTCTTGCCATCAACGAGGATATGTCCATGAGAAACGAGCTGCTGAGCAGCAAAAATCGTAGCTCCAAACTTCAAGCGATAAACAATATTGTCTAGACGGCATTCTAACATTCCAGCAAAATGTTGAGCTGTGTTACCAGCTTTGCGTAGAGCTTCTTTAAAATAATTAACGAGTTGCTTCTCGCTCAACATGCCGTAAACGGCTTTAAGCTTCTGCTTCTCTTCTAGCTGCAAGCCAAAATCTGACTTCTTACGACGACGAGCCCCATGGACTCCCGGCGGATTTGGTTTGTGCAGTAGTGGATTACGTGCACGCCCGAAAATATTGGTCCCAAAACGACGGGCGATGCGGTTTTTATTTCCTGTATAACGAGCCATTTTTTCTCCTGTGAGGAATTTACTCAATTTAAGGGCAGATTATCACACACCCACTTATTTTAGCGCAATCATAAAATTTTTCAGCTCTCAATTTTAGTGGATTCTTCGCTTAAAATTGCTGCAATCCCCCCTTCATAGTTTTTGCAGGCCGCTTCGATAAATCTATAACGAGCCAACGGAGGAGCGGAAAAATCTTCAAGAGCATCGAGATAACCTTTAAACACCTCATTTTTCTGAAGCAAAATCAGCGCCAACGAAGCTTCATTGTAATCGTCCGCACCCCATTCAACACCTTTTACATTCGATATAATTTCTTGTAACTCTTTCTTCCAGTCTAACGCCACCAATCGAGAAAAACTTCGAATAGTCTGAGGTTCTTCCATCGCCTTATCCACTTTTTCGGCTAACTTTTTCATTTCCTTGCTTTCTAAGTATGGTTGCAATTTCGGATCTTTATATTTTTGCTTCATCGCAGAGAAAAGCGGATCGGCTACAGGTTTAATCTCTGTATTTTTTAACATTCCTACAAGAATATAGCGCATGATATTTACGCAGGCTCCATCGGCCTTCATCAAAGGCGAAGGGTTTGATTTCATAGATAAATATTCTTGGAGCACCCTAACTCTTATTACCCTAAGAGTTGGCTGGTCAACACGGAGATTTTCCTCTCTAATTTCTTCACTTATTTTTTGAAATATATATTTCTTCACGCAGATATTCACCTTCATAGCGTCAATTGTTGGATGCGGAATCTTAATGTGTTTTCGCATTTCGGGGTGGAACCCATACAAAAACAATCGAAATCTATTAAATAAATCAACAGAAAATTCCATTAAACCTCAAAATACAATACTATTAAAAACCAATCACATTAAAAACACAAACAAAACTAAAAACACATCCTTAGAGACATAAAATTGGACAAAAACAATATTTTTCTCCAAAATCCGATATATGAAGCAATTACAGCAAGCCGCTAATGAAGCCGTTTCGTCGGAAAGCAGCGAGAAAAAAATTCATTCCTTAGCCAAAGCTTTTGAGATTTTTTCTCAGGAAACAGCGCGTCTTGAAAACGCTTATGAATACCTTAATGAACGATTCACATCATTAAATCTAGAGCTGCAAGAGACTAATCACAAACTGCAAACAAAAGTTACCGAACTCGATATCACAACAGACTATTTGAGAAGCATTCTCGATAATATTTCCCAAGGAATTATTTTCATCAACCTTAATGGTACAATCACAACTTACAATAAAGCCGCCGAGTTAATTTTAGGGATCCCCTTAAAAAAAGCTCTGTTCCAGCGATTTTCCGAGATCTTTAATGATAATGTTTTCGGATTTTCTATGACTGCTGCTATCGATAAGCAGCAGGCAGTGGCGAATCATTCAGTGGGTTATACGACACCAAAAAATCTCCACAATGAGCTTGAAGTTACCACGACATTTGCCCTAAAAAGCGATACCATTGAACGTATAGAAGCAGAACAAGAGCCGATCCAACAGCAGCAGGGAATGATTGTAATGATCCGCGACGTCACAGAAGTGCGTCAACTGCAAATTCAAGCAGCGCGAGCAGACAGAATGAAGATGCTTGGAGAAATGGCTGCCCAAGTTGCTCATGAGATACGCAACCCTTTAGGAGGGATCAAAGGCTTTGCTTCACTCCTCTATAGAGATCTTGCAGACCACCCCAACATGCAACAGATGGCTTCGCATATTGTAGAAGGCACAGACAACCTAAATCGACTCGTTACCCAGATTTTATCTTTTTCCAGACCAGTACAGCCACACTTCGAGAAAAAAGATCTCGTAGCCTTAATAGAGGAAGTCAAAGAGCATATACTCGCAGACCCGAGCACAGATGTTAAGACCCTTGCTATAATCATAGATTCCTCATCAAACGAGCTTTTTCTCTTATTGGATCCAGCCTTATTTAAATCGGCTCTTCTCAATCTTCTTGTGAACGCGATCCAAGCAATGCCAAATGGAGGGGAAATCCTTATCACTATACGAGAAAGTTTTAAGCATGTCATTTTGTCTATTTCTGACACCGGAGTAGGAATATCTGAAGAAAATATCAACAAACTGTATACTCTATTTTTTACAACTAAACCGGAAGGAAATGGCCTTGGCCTCGTAGAAGCTCAAAAAGTTTTCCAAGCACACGGAGGAACTATTGATGTCAGTTCTACTGAAGGGAAGGGTACTACCTTTGTGATTAAACTACCGAAAATATCCGAGGGGACGAATGAGTATAGAAAAAATCTTAATTGTCGATGACGAACTATTAGTGCGTAATTTTTTAGCCGAAACGCTGCGTCGCAAACATTTCGATGTAACGACAGCTGAGAATGGAACCAAAGCACTCAATCTTTTAAAAGAAACGACATTTGATATGGTCATTACAGATATGAAATTACCGGATTTCACTGGTATTGATATATTGCGGAAAGCGAAAGAATTAAACCAAAATACTGTAGTCGTCATCATCACAGCGTTTGGGAGCATAGAAAATGCTGTCGACGCAATGCGCCTTGGGGCTTTCAATTATTTAATTAAACCCTTCTCCCCCGATACTATTGAAGCTGTCATAGAGAAAGCACGTGAACACTTATCACTCATAGAAGAGAATCAATACTTAAGACAACAGCTATCCTCAGGGGGAGGCCGTTCGCCCCAGTCAATTATTTGCGAAAGCCCTTCAATGAAGCTGATTTTTGAACAAGTAGCACAAATAGCAAACAGCAACGCCAGTGTATTCATCCACGGGGAATCAGGAACCGGGAAAGAGGTCATTGCGCAAGCGATCCATAAACACTCTCCAAGGGCAAATCGCCCATTTATTAAGGTTAATTGCGCTGCTGTTCCTGAAACATTGATCGAATCGGAATTTTTTGGTCATGAAAAAGGAGCATTTACAGGAGCAAACGCCCGCCGTCTCGGTCGCTTCGAGTTAGCAAATGGAGGGACGCTGTTACTGGATGAGATCACAGAAACCCCTGCATCACTTCAAGCAAAGTTACTAAGGGTCACTCAAGAACAGGAATTTGAACGCGTTGGAGGAGTGAAGCCAATTAGGGTTGATGTTAGACTTGTTTCTACCTCAAATCGGAATATGAAAGAGGCGATAGCAAACAAGCTTATCCGTGAAGACTTATATTATAGACTCGATGTCGTTCCGATCCAAATCCCTCCTTTACGAGAAAGGAAAGAAGACATTATCCCTCTTGCTGAATATTTCCTCGAAAAAACTGCGATTGAAAATCATCGCAATAAAAAGAAATTAACAGCCGAAGCTAAAAAGAAACTTCTCAAATATGCCTGGCCGGGAAATGTACGAGAGTTATCAAATGTTATCGAACGCGCTGTTGTTTTAGACAATGACCCCCAAGTATCACCAGCAAATCTTTTGATTTAAAGTTTATGGAAGCGATCAACCCTATATACAATTTTTTGCAACTAGAGGTTGAAGGGGTAGACTCTTTAGCCGAGCTTGCATTGGACGTGCATTGGTCATGGAATCATAGTACAGATGAGGTGTGGAAACAGCTTGATCCCGATTTATGGGATTTAACCCACAATCCTTGGGTTGTCTTACAAACAACATCTCGAGATAAGCTTAAAAAAGTTTTATCTGATGAAATATTCCGCAAAAAATTAAACTTCCTGCTAGACGCCAAAAACAAAGCAACAGATAAGGAAATGGCGTGGTTTCCACGAAATCATCGTCAATGTCCTCTAAGGTGTGTCGCTTATTTCAGCATGGAATTTATGCTAAGCGAAGCTTTGCCTATTTATTCTGGTGGATTGGGCAATGTCGCAGGTGATCAGCTTAAAGCCTGCAGCGATCTCGGTATTCCCGTTATTGGCATCGGGCTCCTTTATCAACGCGGATATTTCCGTCAGATGATCAACAAGGATGGTGTTCAAGAAGCACTATTTCCCTTCAATGACCCGTTACAGCTCCCCGTTACCCCCCTTCGCAAAGAAAACGGAGAATGGCTCCGTCTAGAAATTAAACTCCCCGGTTATTCTATCTGGTTAAGGACATGGCAAGTTCAGGTGGGAAGAAATAAACTTTATCTTTTAGACACTAACGACCCGGCCAACATCCCCATCCACCGAGGGATCACCAGTGAACTTTATGGAGGAGGCCTTGACGTTCGTTTCAAGCAAGAATTAGTATTGGGTATCGGCGGATGGCGGTTGCTTGAAGCACTTAATA
This sequence comes from Parachlamydiaceae bacterium, assembly GCA_037143085.1. Classification (GTDB taxonomy): domain Bacteria; phylum Chlamydiota; class Chlamydiia; order Chlamydiales; family Parachlamydiaceae; genus JBAWVE01. Next base: position 9,269 of record JBAWZJ010000026.1, read on the forward strand.
TTCATCCAGAAGTGTGCCACCTAAATGAAGGGCATGCAGCATTTGCTGTATTAGATAGAGCCAGAAGCTTCATGGAAAAAACAGGAACCTCTTTTGAAGTAGCAATGACCGTGACAAGAGCAGGGAATCTTTTTACCACACATACAGCAGTAGCCGCATGGTTCGATCATTTTCCTTCGTCGATGATCGAACAATACCTCTCCAAATACGTCGAGAGTCAACTTCATATTTCCATTCACGATCTGTTAACCCTTGGAAGACGCAACCCTTTAGATACCTCAGAAGATTTCAATGTCGCATACCTAGCCCTGCGTGGTTGCGGCAGGATTAATGCTGTCAGCCGCCTGCATGGAGAAGTCTGCAGAGCTGTTTTCAGTCCCCTATTTCCCAGATGGCCGGAAGAAGAAGTTCCTATTAGTTATGTTACTAACGGGGTCCATATGACAAGCTGGGACTCCGCAGCGGCTGACGAACTGTGGACAAAAGCTTGCGGAAAAGACCGTTGGCGCGGTACAACAGAAACCCTGGCGCAGGATATTCGTTCTGTCTCCGACACGGATCTTTGGCAATTTCGCGCAGCATCGAGAAAAGTTCTTGTAGAATACTCTAGAAAACGACTATCTCGGCTACTAGCAGCTATTGGATCTTCGCAAGAAACAGTCGAAAGGGCGAAATCGGTGCTCAATCCCAACGCCCTAACAATAGGCTTTGCTCGGAGATTTGCCACTTACAAACGTCCAAACCTTCTCCTCAGTGATCCAGATCGATTGATCCGCATTCTTACAGACCCCAAACGCCCTGTACAATTGATTATTTCAGGGAAAGCTCACCCCGCTGACCAGGCTGGAAAAAATCTCATTCAACAATGGATTCATTTCATTTGGGACCGTAAGATTCAAGAACACGTTATTTTTCTAGAAGATTATGACATGCTCGTAACGGAACAGCTCGTGCGTGGAGTAGATGTTTGGTTAAATACCCCTAAAAGACCATGGGAGGCATGCGGGACGAGCGGCATGAAAGTTCTTGTGAATGGAGGGATTAATCTGTCAGAACTAGATGGTTGGTGGGCAGAAGCATACAATCCTGAAGTTGGTTGGGCTTTAGGAGATGGAAAGGAACATGATGACGATCCTGCATGGGATAAAGCTGATGCGAACACCCTTTACAATATTCTTGAACAGCAAGTTATCCCAGAATTTTATACAAGAAATGAAAACGGAATATCCACGGCATGGACACACCGCATGCGTGAAAGCATGGCTCAATTGACCCCTCAGTTCTCAGCAAATCGCACCGTTCGAGAATATACGGAAAACTACTACATCCCGGCGGCAACGGAATATATGAAGCGTTCCGCAGATAGCGGCATCCTCGGACAGAAGATTGTCGATTGGAAGCATACAATCGAAAGACTATGGCCGATGATTCGTTTTGGAGAACTCAAAAGTGAGTCTAAGGAGATGTTGTTTATTTTTAGAGTTCAAGTTTACTTGAATGGATTGAACCCAGACATAGTCAAAGTGCAATTATACGCAGAAGGGACTAAAGGAGTCCCTGCATTTTATCTCGACATGAAAAGAGGTTTGCCCTTGGTTGGAGAAGCTGGAGGGTATGAGTACAATGCCGAGATTCCGGCAAAACGACCGATTACCGACTATACAGTTCGAATTATTCCGAATAATGATGACGCCCTTATTCCATTGGAAACGCCCTCCATTTTGTGGCAAAAATAAGAAACGTCGTATTTCTGATCCTCACCAGAATCCCCACAATTTTGATATGAGCCATTCCCTCTGTGAATTTTCTGAGAAAATCGAATCAATCCTAAGATCATATTAAACCTAATCTTTTTCTTGTTTGATCATACTCATCGGATTATAGTGAAGGCCATAGTCTAAAAGAAGTTCCTCGCCAACATCTATGTCTCTTAAAGCTATGTAAAACGTTAAGTTACGCCCGAAGGTCACGGCAGCTACATTATCCTGAGCCCAGGCAGACTGACCAGGTAATTGCGATGTGTTGACTAAACTCATTGTGTTTCCCGTGTTAAATGCATCTACAGATCGTTGCGCAGAACGTGTTGCAAACAGATAAGAAAGGACATCATACGATCCATTGTATCGAATAGCACGTTGTAGACTTTCTGGATTAGTATGTAGTTTCCCAGCGTACGGACCAACGACCTCGTATTGCTTAATCGTTTTTTTCGCATATACGCCTCGTCCTCTTTCAGGGCCATGTTCTATAGCTATGGCTACCTCAAAAGATTCATCCAGTCGCTTGGCATATGTCTCCCGATCACTCTCAGCGAGATGCAGCCACTCCCGCATTTCTTCTCTAATCTGTTCTTTTTGATCCTTCGTTATACCTGCTAGATAACCCCATCTTACCGTCGTAATATCATCGATATCTCCTTCCGCCTCCTTCAATTGACTACGAGAGGGGTCTTTAGGGTCTTGTAGAATAGGTAGGGTGTTATCGACTTGGTGTTCATTCCGTCTAAATGTCGTGAAATAGCATTCTCCATCACCAACCTCCCCTTCTGTAGGCTCTTCTTTGATTGTAATCAATCGAGTTGCTGTCTGGTTGGGTTGTAATGCAACTTCGGGATTGGTAATCACCGTCGCTGCTCTAGCAATAACTTCTAAGTTAACTGAGCTGAAATTGTTAGTATTTTGAGCCAGGAGGTTACCTACTTGATCTTCAGTCGTTTTACGTTTAACAAAATAGCATTCTTCATCACTGGTCCCGATTTCTAATTCATCTTCTATAAGCTCTTCGTCGTCAGTAACCAATAAAGTCGCTTCTGCATCCTGTGTTGATGGAAGTTTTAGACTAATTGTCTTCGTTACTTTCTTTGAAAGATCTATCGTTAAGTCACACGTTCCCGAATTGTTAGACTTTCCTGGAAAAGCTTGTTGAAGACCGCCTATATGGTTTTCTGTAGCTTTTTTCTCACCTAACGCTTGCCGATAACAAGAGCGACATAGACTCACAACCTGTTCTAATGTTTCACCATTTTTATTTGTCATCAGCTTTGTTCTTTTACGAGGGTCTTTTTTTAAACCATGTGAATCCAAATTGTGAGACTTACCACTAACAGCTTGCTTAAGATCACAGGTTTTGCCTTCTGATGCTGCTTTCTGGCCTAAAGCTTGCTGATAACAAGATTGACATAGCCTTATGACCTGTTTTAATATTTCGCCATCTTCATTTGCGATCTGCTTTGTTCTTTTAAGAGGATCTTTTATTAAGCCAGTTGAACCCAAACTATGAGACTTCCCTGTAACTGTTTGCTTAAGATCACAGGCCTGACCTTCTGCGACAGATCTCACAGACAACGCTTGCTGATAACAAGAGTTACATAATCTCATCACCTGTTCTAATGTTTCGCCATCTTCATTCGTGATCTCTTTTATTCTTTTAAGAGGGTCTTTTTTTAATCCATGCACGTCCAAATTGTGAGGTTTGCCTGTAACTGTTTGCTTAAGATCACAGACTCGGCCTTCTATGACAGTTTTCTCACTTAGCGCTTTCTGATAACAAGAACGACATAGTTGCATCACCTGTTCTAATGTCTTCCCTTTTTTATTTGTGATCAGCCTTGTTCTTTGATGAGGATCTTTTCTTAATCCACGTGAGTCCAAATTGTGAGATTTATCTGTCAAGGTTTGCTGAAGATCACAGACAATACCTTCTAATACTAATTTCTCGCCAAATGCTTCCTGATAGCAAGATTGGCATAGCCTCATCACCTGTTCTAATGTCGTTCCATTTTTATTTTTGATTTGCTTTGTTCGTTTAAGAGGATCTCTTATTAAACCAGTGGAACCCAAATCATGAGACTTTTCTGTAACAATTTGTTGAAGATCACAGACCTGACCTTCTATGACTCCTTTCTCGATTAACGCTTGCTTATAACAAGAACGACATAGTCTCATAACCTCTTCAAATCTTTCGCCATCTTTACGAGTGATCTGCTTTGTTCTTTTGAAAGGGTCTTTTTTTAAACCAGTTGAGCCCAAATTATGAGACTTATTTATAACAGTTTTTTGGAAATCACAAACTAAATCTTTTTGGACTAGGTTATCTGTTGGAATCTTTAGAATATTCGTTGAGACCAATGAACTAAGCGAGCTAGTGGAAGAAACTTTCCTGCGTATCCGGTTGTCACATAATTTAGGTTTCAGCCCAGATTTTTGGGT
>JBAWZJ010000027.1:0-13376 GCA_037143085.1 Parachlamydiaceae bacterium
CGCAAATGGTTCGTATTGAGCTTAGGTACTTTTGCTTGAGGAATCGAAATTTTCTTGTATAAAAGGGTTTATTTGTTCGTCCGATATGAGAAGAATACTCTCGAGAATACCTTCTCCCGGGAAAGGGATGTTTTTCAACTCACAAACAATAATTTCTTTAAGTTTTCGAAATATGATACCTAATGGCCCTTCGAGTTGATCTGGATTAATAGCATCAAATTGATTGGGATCCATTTGTACAAGATGAAATAACTCTCCACAAAATTTGTCTTGGTTCATTACTTTGTTTAGCGCGCCTTGAAAAACTTCATCTTCCCTAAGAGACACCATTTTTTCATAAGCCCCCCCCTTGAAATACAAAGGAAGCTTGTCGATATAAAAATCTTTGAAATCAGAACCGAGGTAATACCACATCACAAAAAATAAGAGAGATGTCACCGCTTTAATATCCCCCTGCTTTACCCCTTCGGCAACATGTGGATGCATCACACGTAGAGTATTTTTGATGAATTCTTCTTGAGAAACCTCTTTCATTGACAAGACAAGACTTGTTGAAGACAATGGCTTAATAATAATTATAGAAATACCTCTTAACGTTTTACCGACAGAAACTGATCCTACAGAGGTTAACTCCAAAGAAAATGCAATGGGATTGTAAAATTCGAGAAGCATAGAAACATCTCCCAACTTAGCAATCTCGATAATTTTTTGAGATGGATCCATAATAAAAAGAGGTTGATCTAGATCCATCGTTATAGATTTTCCGGATCGCGCAAGTTGAGATCCAAGCCAGCAGAGATCTGCGGAACAATTATTGTCATCAAGAAACAAAGTGGTTTGGTTTGCAAATGAAATAGAGAACGTTGCATCTTGAAAGTCGTAGATGTATTTAGAAAAATTCTCGCTAAAAGTAAGATTTTTGCCTGTAGGCAGCACAAGTTGTTCTAAATAGAGCAGACATTCTTTAAAAGAAGCGTTTTCTTCACCTAACCTCTTTACGAGAGATTTCATTTGAGATGCATCTTCGACATGGATAGAAAGCATTTGATTTGGTTTTAAAGTGATCCCTTTCCGTTCTTCTAATTCCTTACAAAACTCTAGAACTGATGAAAACCTGATAGGTCTCGGCTTCAGTGTTATTTTTATTCCTTCTCCAACCAAATAGTCAATTCCAGAAGGTGCGTATTTATAGATATCGTGGTATCTAAAATCAACTTCATAACCGGCAGGAGCTGCTCCATGAACAATTTCACTCATTTTTTTTTCGATTGTATCGACTTTTGCTCTAAATCTAAAGGAAAGATATTTTTTTGATCTGGAGAGGATTGAACATTGAAAATACGACATTGAAGCATGATCTCGAAAAAAACTTTTAATATAGGGCAAATGACTTGTTCTTTTCGAGTGTCAATGGACATTCCCTCGCTAGAGTTCAAAGAGAGGTAGGGCGTCACCTTAGCGGTGAACTTTGCTGTAGGAGGATTATGAATAATAACATTTTTTCCAATTACGCTTAAAATTCTACACAGGATGCCTATCGCACAGTTTTTTACGTTTGGGTGAGGAACTGAAGGGTCTTTAAGAACGATGTCAATCTCATTGACAATCAGTGATTGCTGTGGAGGAAGAACGAGTTTTTCATTTTTCTCAAAATACTGAACAAAAGATGATAAAGAAAATGTTGTGTTCATTACAATTTTAAGCCCTTTTTTAAATATATTGGTTCTACTTGACAGTTGGACTTTTTGGCTAGCGTGAAAGCTCCCGCAATTGAACAAATCGCGTTGAGGGTCATATTGGCTTAATTTACCCTCAACACAATTTTCAATCCCGTGGCTTTGATGCTTTTAGAAATATCAAATTTGAATCACGTTCAGTATACTCTGCAAGAACAAATGTCTTGCATTATTTTCTCTTTTTTGTAGAAAAACTAAGAAGAGCAAGATCGAGATTTCTATTTAAAATTTCAAGATATTCATTAAACTCTTGATCCTCCAGATCTGCTGTAACAGTTTTTATGGCCTCTGATTTCGCTGGATCTCCTTTACCTTTAAGAACCTCACTCAATTGTTCTAATTTCTTATTAATTTCTTTATGTAAGTCTGAAAAATCTGGGAGTACGACCAAATCGTCTATATTTTCTAGCTGCAACACAGAGTCTAAATATTGATTAATAGTACTTATCCGATCATCCGCAACACGACTAAGGTAAGCTACGTTATCTTTATCTTTTGCAGGAACTTTTTCGTGCAAAGCTTCAATTAATGTTTTATGTTTTTTAATACAATTCAATTCCTTACTTCCATTTTTGAAACCTTCAACTCGATCCGCTGATTTTTCAAAAAATACCTGCAAGTCTTTAAGAGAATCCACACCTGGAGATCGATCTATCAAATGATTGACATTTTCAATTAACTTATCATAAGCACTTTTTTTGATCTGAGCTTTTTCAATAGTTTCTAATCCACTCACAATAGCTTTAATATTGATAATAGCCTGAGTTAAATCGTCTTTCGGGATTTCAAAACATAACTTTCTCACTTTTTTAGGATCAAGTCTATGCCACTCAAAACCATCGGGAAAATTATTTTTGAAAATTTGATCACGTTCCTTGAAGTCTGGGATATCTTGAATCACTCGATCCTCAAGAGGAATAACTTCATTCAATAGTTTATCTATAGCCTCAAACAGCCCCATATAAGAAACACCTTCAATACGGGTTGGCAAGGATTTCAAACACTCTAAAATTTTACTCTGACTAAGTGGAAGACCTTCATCACGGACCTGTTGTAACTCAGCATATTTACCCATCACTAAATTCCATTTTTGAATTACTTCTTCACATACCTGAGGATTCATTAACTTAATATCCTTGAGTTCTCCTGTTCTGATACGAGATTTGAAAGCATTCAGCTCATTCAAAGGTAAAGTGAAATCTAATTTTGGAAGACCAACTTGATCTCGTTTCTGTTCATAAGCCGCTACAAATAGATTAATCCTCTCTACTGCTTCATCCACAACGCGCTCAAGTTTAGAGGCGTTTCGAGGACCTTCTTCAAGGCCTATTCTCCATGAATCAGAAACAATAGCTAAATCCTCTTGTTTTTTATTGTAACGACCAGCCGATTCTTTAAATGTTTTAAGAACTTGTTCCTTCATCTCTTTAGAGGCTATATCTTGATACTCCTTCCAATATTTGATAATATCCTCAAGATGCACTATGAATGCTGGAACGTCTCCAAAAAAGGCTGCTATTTCTTTCTCAGTTTCGAGAATTTTTTCTCCCTTTCCCAAACTTGCACGCCACTTATTCAGTTGTGTAATATGAGGTTCTAAATCAGCCAAAAGCGACTTGAAAAGCTGAGGAATCGTCGAATCACGAAGTAAGCCACTCTCTGCTGAAATAACCGTTTTTAAATCTTGTTTCATTCCAGAAACTCGACTTATCATCTTTATAAATTCTCCACCAGGACTTAGCCTATTGTCCTTTTCTGTATCATGAAGTCCCATAATCTCCTGCCAAGATTGGCAAAGAATCGATAGATCGTGATTCTCTTTATAATCGTTTATAGAGTTAATTATTTTTTCCAACTTCGCTTGTTTTTCTGGACCTTTCTTAAGAAATGAATATTGATCCCAGCAATCTACCAGACCTTTTGCAAGACCTAACAACTCTTTGCCCGATTTTAACAACTCTTTTATGTTATCCACTTCCAGAGAAGTGTTACCTTTTTCAATTAACTCGTTTTTCAAAGAAGTTAAACGGTCATCTCCTTTCGATAAATCACTCAGAAGAGAATCGAAAAACTCTTGAACATCTTTCTTCGAATGGAACAGACTATCCCATACACCACTATGAAAACTCTTTTGAAATCCATTCAGAATATCTTTGACAGCCGCAATATCAAGGGAGAGATTTTCTATATCTTGAATTTCTTGCCCTTTAACAATTGTTAATGCTTCTTCAGAAATTACAGTTCCACTTTGCAGCCTTTTAGCCTTACGCAATAATTCATCCGATAAGTGAAGGGTCCGATTTATTAAATTTTCTCTTTGAATAACACTCTTCACGAGAACATCAAAATCAATAACTTCACCAAGCTGACAATCATTCAAAACTTGGATAAAACTATTATGAGCCGCTTTTAAAAGACCTGTTAATGATATCGGATTGTGCCGTCTTTCATTATATGCCAGCAATGGTCCCTCAGGCATCCCTAGCTGATCTGACTGTCTCATAGAACGGACAATAGTCTGGAGTTCCAATATTGTAGAGTCCAGTCCTTCTGGTTGTCCTGGAAGCCTCTTCAAACTCTCTAATCGAGTTAACTCTCGTTCAACCTGTGAGGCTTTTGCTTCAACCTGTTCACCTATCTTCACAAGATGTTCATCCATCTGTTTTTGTAATGCATTACGAACATCTAATCTTAATTTGTTATCCTTTGCCTGATATATACGGGTCCACATATCGTTGAATTGAAGCTCAAGATATTTGCAAAGGGAATCGAGATCCGCAAAATCCTCAAGATTCTCTATCGAATACATCACAAATTTTTTCGCAACATCAATTGGATCCCCTTCACGAGTAGAAATAAAACTCTCAAATCGAACTAAAAGTTGAGCAGCCTCGTCTATACGTAAATCTTTAATCTCACTCTTTATCTCATTACTAATTGATTCAATAATTCGTTCATAATACGACAACCCTTCATCATTCAATTGATGAATGTTATATTCATTTCCTTCTATCGCTATTCCATTTCTTACTTGATTAAAGACGATCAGTTTTTCGTGAATATAATTTTCAATTTTTATTTTCCAAATTTCTGGAAGAGGCGCATCCATTTGTGAAGCAATATTTTCCAACTTCCCTAAGTTTTCCAGAAGCTGTTCCAAAAGCTCTTCAATCTCACTGATTTTGATCTCAGTTTTAGAACGAAGTCCTTCCCGAACGAATGGTTTATCTTGGATATCAAGTGCAGGATCAATCAAGCTTGTTTTTTCTTTACCAACACCTCGGACTTGTTTGCCAATATCATTGAGACATGTCGACCACCCATTTAAAATCGCGGAAAGTGTCACCCTTCCTGAAGCGCGATCTGCAAGACTTTCTATCGATTTAATGACTCGCTCATTGAGCGTTTCAATAATATCATCTATCTTACGTACTTGAAGAACCTGTCCTTTAGAAAAATATTTTGTTTTCTGCTTTTTAAGAGATTCAATAAACTGATCATGACGGTTTTTTCTCCTCTCCAGATTGGATAGCTGATATTTCGACTCTATGTGTTCAAACGACTCTTTTATTGATTTAAGATTTTTTTCCACGTCTTGGAATTCAGCTTCATTTTCTAAATTACCACTCAAATCTTTCTTGCATTCATTAAGCTCTTCCAAAGACTTCTGAACGCTTGATTTTATCTCCTCAACAAGAGGGAAAACCGGCTCTCCAAAAAGTACTATGATCTTATCCATCATCTCAGATCGTTTTTCTATCTTAGCCACTTGTTCATCGATTTGTTTCCTAAAATCCCTTGAAACTCTGACGAAAGCTTCCTGAACATCATCTGCATTTGTTATCTTATCGAGCTGCTTAGACAATGAAAGGGGTTGCAACAATTCAATGTGCTGCCTTTCTAAATCAAGTTTTGTTGCTTGTTCATTACATACTTTTTCTAAATCGTAGAGCTGTCCTTGGACTAACTTCTCAATTTTTGTTTTGTAAACGTCTTCTTTTTCTTTCGGCCCTTTCGATGGGGGAGTTTGCTCAATTTTATTTCGAATAACCTCTAATGTTTTCTTAGCATCTCCTATTTTATCTTGAAGATTTTTAGCATATGAATACTGCCCTTCTATAGATAATTTAAGAGAGGCGGTTTCAGCCACATTGAGACTCTTCGAATATTTTGCATAAGCCTGATCAATTTTTTTAAATGGATACTTATCTTCCAACTCGCTCATATCTTTTTTAATAAGCTCTTTTATTTCAGTTCCGACCGCCAACGAAGATATCTCCTTAGGTGTCATCGACGCTAAACTTTTGCCTTTCACCAATATTTTTTCATTATCATTCCATTTTTCTCGGAGTTGATTAATCAATAAACTAACGTCTTCTTTCCATATTTGAGGGAAATTGAAAATATCATGCAACTCGTCAAATCGCTCACCAATTTTTTTCAAATCACCTTGATGATCCTTAACTTTCTTCACGATACTCGATTGGATTGCATTCGCTATAGATTGTTGCACCACTTCCGCTAAATCACCCTTTGCGTTTTCCACCTGAGCAAACTGATCTGCAAGAGAATCTCCCCTTGGCTCCAAGGCTATTCTTTCAAATTTGCTCTTTATCGTTGCACTAAACCCTTCTAAAGATCTAGCTACTTTTCTTAACTCATCTAGTTGCTCGGACTCCGAACCTTTAAAAGATGATGCATTTAACTTTTCTTTCTCTTCTTTCCCCATGACATCGGTTAAGACCTCTTCAAGCCTCAAAGCTTTCGAATATTGCTCCTGATCTTTCCATCTCTTAATATGCGTCGTTGCCTCACGGACAATCTGCTCATAATGAACCTTGTTCTTCATCAACAACTGTATTGCTGGATAATGACCTATTTCAGCTTTGACCTCAGACTCTATTTTTTCAAGGTTCTTTAAATACGTTTCTTTATCCGAAATAGATAACTCATGTACAGGTATGAAGTTATATTCATAATCCTTTCCAGAACCAGAAAACCAAGATGACCACCAAGATTTTGGCTTTTCTGTTTGAACACGATGTCCCTGCTCAAAAAATGAGATGAGGCTTTCCGGCTTTTCAAAAATTTTCGTCAACTTATCATAAAGGGGTGAACCGTACAAAATATAGGATAACACACCTTCTTTAACATCTTTTGAAAATCTTTGAGCATTTTCATTAAACTCTTCGATTTTTTCTTTTAACAACGATGCAAATCGTGCCTCTAGTTTTTCCGTAAGCCCTGGATTTATATTAGCTTCAGCCTTGCGCAATTGATCTGTTATCGACAAGTTAGCGATCTTATCAGCATCTATTTTCCCTGCTTCTAATTCCTTGGTAGCTACTTTGATGTTCTTCGCGTAGTTTCTGATATCATCAATCGTTTCTAATATTTGTAAATGTAAAGGATCAGGGCCGTCCTCCACTTCCTTGTTGCGGAATCTCGCGATTAACCTAGGCGCTAACAAATAGGTTCCGACAGCTCCTGCCGCCGTCAACGTAATCCCAGCCGCAACAGGATATTCAGCAACAACTTCAGTCGTTCCACGCCACATCGTAGAAGCGGCAACTTGTGCGACAGACAATACCTTATTAGCAACATCAGCAACATCAGCACCCGAAGGGACTCTTTCCCAAATAAAATTACCGACAACCCTACTTATATTACCGGAGTTTGCATAAAAATCCCCTGCGACAGCAGTTCCAATCGCCTCACCTACCATACCAATACGGCTAGTTGCAACACCGACTACTGCCCTACCTATCTTTTCACACAAGCCGGGCTTTGACGTGGGTTTGGGGATCGGTTTGGCAGCCATTACTTTAAGTTGATTTTCTATATCTTTCTTTTGGCTTTCAAGAAGACTTTCAGCATACAATTGATTCTTCTGATTGTATCCCTTAATTGCAGAATCAACGAGTCTTGAAGCGATCTCAAACTCGACTTTAGCTCTTGCAGAATCCTTGTAAACCACCTCAAAAGGTGTTAAGAACCTCATCATCTGCTTTGAAAAATCATCCGCAACAGCTTCATATTTCTTCAAACTTTCGAGAGAGACTATATCATGCCCCTGAGTGATTATTTGCGTTTTCCACTGTGTTTCAACATCCGAAAACTGACTATTTTCTGCAAATTGTTTATCCCAAGCTGCTACATGATATTGCAATAGGTAGTCGTGCCGTTGCTCTTCAAACACATCCTTAGAACGACTTAATGTCTCTCCGATTTTTTGGATGAGTTTTTCTGGGATGTTTGGCATCTTTTCAAAATTTGCAAACAATTTATTCAAATCGGTTTCATATAAGCTGACTTTTGTTTTAATAATCTCTAAAACGGCCAGTTTTGCACTCGTAATATTTTTTATAAGATCTTCAGAAAGTACCGGATCCTTCCTAGAATACGACAACGTCTTTTCAAAATCTTCAATCTGCTTAATTAATGAGGTGTTCAATTTCTGTCTAGATTTTGCAACCCCTTCGTTAAGAGAAACCTCGCAATCTCTCAAATATTTTTCAATCGACTCTACCCGTTCTGTTAACGAGGCTGAAGGGGCAATATTTTCCTTAATATGAGCGATATTTTGCTCAACATCTTTTATACACCCTTTTAGCTCCATTGTTGCACTGAATTGAAGATGAGATAGATCCTTACTAGATAGAGATTGATCTGTATCAAAAGTTCTAAACCGCCCTCTCGGTTGAGGATGTAACTTAGCTTCTCCACTAACCCACTGAACAGCTTCTTCCTTTACCTTAGCTTTTGTTTCGTCCAACGACTTCAAAGCTTTCGAAATGGTCTTCATTGCCAGAACAGCTTTGCTCCGATTAATTTTAGTCTCTTCTGATTTGATCTGACTACTGACTGCTTGAGAATATATCTTCAACTCGCTCAAAGACATTTCATTCACTTTAGCTACTTCTTCTGGAGCTGAAGGCTTTGTCCACCACCATGAGCTAGAAACTTTTGGCTTAACAAAAGATTCCGAGATAAAATTTTTGATGCTAGTTTTTTTAATTTCTAGACTATTTCGTATATCATTAAACACCAAACCACCCAACTTCCCTTCAATAACTTTCAGCTCCTTTCCCTTACTTTCAAGCAGAGCGAGAGCTTTACCCACTTCTCTTTCAATGAATTCTCGATAATTAGCTTTTTTTCGTTCAATTTTCAATAAATTTTTCAACGGCTCAGCAGCATCCTGCAAGATCTTCTCGATGTGTTTTTCCGCCTCTATTTCCTCTGATCTTGTTCCTGGAGCATATCTATAGTAAAGAGCTCCCGCAGTTGGAGCTAATACCTTCCAAGATAAAACAGCATCTTTAACCAACTCAAGGCGATCTTTTGAATTCATTAATTGATGTACTGAATCTGATAGTGAGGCATAAAGTTGCCCTCCCATATCTAATCCTGCAGTGCTTAAAGACGAGATAAAACGTCTCAACTCGGCTTCCAAATTTCCAGATGAAGTACCATTCGTTTCTACGTTAAACTTATGCTCGTCTAAACCTTTATTTTCTCCGAAAAATATTCTGCTTTGATAAATAGAATATCCAACCGCCGCCACTCCAGCGGCCAGGACAAGCATCTTCCCTTTTTTGATCCACTCTCTAGGAACTTCATTAGAAAATGAACTTAACTCGTCAATCAAGCGTGCTTGTGTTACAGCGGCTCGATATTTACCTACCATTTCCTGGCATGCAGCCTTATCCTTCCCTTCGATGAGAGGTATCCGATCTTCTAACTCTTTGGCTGTTCGATCATACCCTTTTATCATGACATCTATAGAGCTCTTTATGACAGAACGGTTTTTATCTTTCACGAGTTGTGTACCAAGCAGCTTCTCAAAGGAAACTTTTTCTAAAGAAATCGCAGATTCAGCTTCTTTACAATCGACCTCTGTAATCGGATCGGAAGATTCACACTTCTTCTCGATTCGAGAAAGAGTTTCTCTAAAAATTTTCAAAGACTCTCGACAAGGAGCACTGTCTCTTGGACTCATATCCTCAATCTTTTCCTCTCCCTCTTCAAGGAAAGTCAAATTATTTTCAACGAGGTCTCTTAGGACTTCCCTATTTTGCTGATCCGTAGAAAATGTCTTTAAAGGTTTGATCGCTTCAGAAAAGAAATGATTGGCTTTTTGACGGATAAGCTCTTTTCCTACAGGTTTCTTTGTTTTAAAAGGAGAAAATACCCAGCTAGATGAGGTGTTAGAGTCTGCAGATCCGGGAGTCGGTTCGACATAAGCCTCAAACTCATCCATTTCCTGAATACGGTTGATGTGCTCCTGATATTTACTTGTTAGCCTTTTCCAATCGCTTCCTTGAGTCAATGAACCTGAATCTGATAAAATTGTTTCAACTCTTGCGTCATATTCTAAGCACAAATCATCAAGAACATCTCTGATTTCAAAACGACGAGCCGAAATTTTCGATTCTTCTGCGATCTTTTTCTCGAGATCTTTATTAAACAACGCTAGTTCAGAATCTAATTTGCTGATCTCCTCTTTAGTAAACAGATCATCCGCCAAAATAGTCTTAGCTTCGTTAATTTTATTGAGAAAGCGCTCTACGATTGGTGTACATTCAGCTATCTCTTTTTGATGCAAATATCTTTGTTCTTTAGTCGGAGGAGCGATTAACAAACTTGCTGCTTGATATTTACCTTCATATTTTTTGACAATCTCAACCAGACGCTCTTTATTTGTCTGATTACTAGCGATGATTGCTTCCGCATCACTAATAATGCTATTCAATATCCTCGCACCATGTTCCAACGATTGCTTCCTCTGGTGAGCATCGTCAGGAACTAAAATAGCATCTCCAGCAATCAGTTGAACACATTCTGTTAAACTAGCACATAATTCATCATGAACCCTTCTTCCTTGAGTCTCCCATCTGCTCGGCACTTTTTCACTTAGCATCTCAGCTCGCTCTGCAATAGGTTGATACTTCGTCACAAAGTAATTTAACTCCCTTCTAGCCCCCGCATCACCTCTTTTCCTGTCCTCTGCTATTTCAATCATTTTCTCTATCGAACGAGCTACTTCACTATCTTTAATTAAGTTTTTGATATCCTTGTCTACAATTTCAATTTTTGCAGAGTCACCATCTTCATTAAGTTTTTTGACAGTCGATCTAGATAGACTTAAAGCATTTTCAAACTGTTGGATCGTGTCTAAATACACTTCTTGTTCAGATGGATTGAAATAAACGAGCATCCCTTTGATTGTTTCCACCTTTTTTTGATATCCATCGATGAATGTATCAAGGAAAGATGTTTTATCTAAAAAGCGTGTATGACCGCCCTTCTGCTTTTCCCACAACTTTTCGAACTCTTCAAATTCATCCTCTAAACAACTCTGCGCATACTTAATTGCTACTGATCCATAGATGGAGGAAGGTTCTTTAATATTCAAAATATCAAGTGCATTAATTTCTTTTAAATCGTTCCGGAATTTTTCAAGGATTTTTTCTCCATTTTCTCGTTCTACACGATTCCACCCTTTAACAACTTTTTCGGACTGCTCAAGGAGAGAAATTAGAGTATTTCTTTTATTTGCCAATTCATTAAGTTCTTTCAAGGTCGAAAGGCTTTTTTCTATTTCCTTTTTTTGTTTCTTCGATTCAACGGACGAACCATTAAGCTCGTGCGTTTCCACTAACCTCTTTATCGTTTTTAATACATTTTCAGCATGATCTTTAAGTTCAGGATAACCAGATATTTCTTTGAAAAGAACCGGGTTCTCCTTTCTTATGACATCCTCAACGAATTCGACACTCGCAGAAACCCTTGATCCGAGCATAGCCTTCACTTTATCCAAAGCTTCAATTTTCACTGGACCAGTTTGTGAAGCAAGAACTTTTTCAACACTATTTTGATAATCTTTAACTACTTGAATATATGTCCTCATCTTCTCTGTATATCCATCCAATGGAGAAGAAAAATATCGTCTAAATGAGTCAACAAACCAAAATGAACGTTTTGGTGCCGGCAATGACGCTTGCCCACAGAGAATTCCTAAAGCATCATCGACCTTTCTTTCTTCTTCAATAGCATCGAAGAGAGAGGCTATATCATCCAAATTCTCAGTAAGGAGTTTTCCCTTCACCCCTTCCCAAGCTTTTGCCCTCGAAGCCAATAAATGAGAATGCAAAGCCAATGTTGCTTCTTCTCGCTCCTCGCCTAAAATACTCTCATCAAGGATAACACTTTCGACTGTAGACCTAAGATCTTTAAACGCCTCGCCAACAGTAATCTCGACACAATTTTTGCAATCTTTAGTGATCTCCAAAATAGCCTTTTGTAATGCCCTTGTATGGTTGGCTATTTCATCATTAGAACCTTTCTTTGCAATTTTCTGAGCTGCTTTTTCCCATTGAGCAAGAACTCCATTCCACTTCGTTCGAATCTCTTGCGGAACTTTATCAAGCTGCGCTGTTACATTTTGAGCGATGGCATACTGAGCAGCTTCTTGAGCAAAAGATTTCCGCTGAGATATCAGAAAAGATTCGAAATCCCCTACCTCTTCAGATTGCTTTTTGAAATCTTCAGATGAAAAACCGACATCGTCAATGCGGAACGCCAACTTGTTTATTTTACGTAAAGCTTCTTCAGCCGCTGCCGTGATCTTTTTTAGAGCCTCACCAAAGAGAGAAAACCGTTTGAGGATCTCAAGGTCTTTTGGAGATAATTTATCGATTTTTCTGAGCAAATCTTCAATAATTTTTGAACGCTCTTTAATTTCTTCCGGGGATAACTTTTGAATGACAGGTGATGAAGCTCTAGAAGGAGTTCCCGGAACAGAAGATGGAAGGGGAGAATTTACATTAGAAATCGAAGAGGAAGAGGAAGAAGAAAAAGGAGAAGGAGAAGGAGATGGTAATGTTGGCACAGTCTTAGCTTTGACAGCCTCGTCTTTAAGCGTCTCGTCAACTTGTTGAATAATTTGAGCAACAGTCGCTTCATCAATAGCTTTGTGATCTCTCAAAAAAGACTCAAACTTTTTCTTTGCCTCATCATAAGCCTTTCCACCCAATTGAGACCACTGTCTTAATATTTTTGTTTCTTCAGACTTTTTAAATAAAAAACTAAAAAGAGATTTTGAACTAACATTAACAATTGCAACTTGAGTCGTCGGATCATAAACCAACTCAAAACGCGATTTCTTTAGAATTTTGTTATCCCAACCTGTTTTAAATGACTGAACCTGCGAATTTTTACCTAAAGAAGAAGAAGATTGAAATGTCATATAAAAACCTAAATTTTAAGATTACACCCCATTTATAGCACAAAAAGACAATTTAATTCAAGGATACATTAACTCTATGAAAACAACTAATATCTAAACAAATTAAGAAGGAAAAATCAACGTGTTTTTACGGAGAGTTAAAAAGTGTTTATTATTGTAAATAAGGAGCTTATACCGAACGTAATTCAAAAATTGGCATTTCTAGCTGCGCGAAAATCCCCGCGGATCGAACATTACAAGTTGGTCAGTATTATCAATACGAACCAACTTGTAATGTTCGATCCCCGGGGCTTTGGCGCCGTCAAACCCTGAAATTTAATCTAGAGGAATTACGACCTTTTGCCGCTTAACTTATGTGTTCTCTTGAATCCGATACTGATCCAACAAAG
>JBAWZJ010000028.1:0-13330 GCA_037143085.1 Parachlamydiaceae bacterium
GCCCTGGCCGGATTCATTAAGGCCAACAGCCATACTTCCTGGCCCCGTTCCTCCCCCTCCACTACTAACTGTTATGTTAGCTGTTTTGGTGGCATTGCCTCCTGCTCCTGTGCAGGTTAGGGTATAGGCGGCATTAGCGTTTAAGGCTCCTGTACTTAATGTTCCAGAAGTTGGTTCTGTGCCACTCCAGGCTCCACTAGCTGTACAGGAGTTAGCATTAGTACTTGTCCAGGTAAGAGTGGAAGCTTGTCCTTGAGTTATGGTAGCTGGGGTAGCAGAGATGCTGACTGTTGGTACTGGTGGTGGCGGTGGTGCGATCAAAACAGGTTTTGACGGAAATTTTTCAGGAGGATCCGGTGGTTCGAGTACATCTTTAGGTGGAGGCGGCGGAGGCGGTAGTAGTGAATTATTCGCTAGTATAGGTTCAGGCGGGGCCGGAGGTTCTGCAAATATAGGAGGCGGAGGCGGTGGCGGATTTGCAGCTACAAACAATTTTTACGGAGGAAATGGGGGGGATTCTGTATTTGGCGGCGGCGGAGGTGGCCCAGGTCAAGGGTTTGGATTTCCAGGGACCCCTGGAAGTGGAGGTTTTGGTGGAGGTGCCGGAGGTGTCTCTGGGGGGCAAGGTGGTGGTGGATCTGCATTTGGCGGTGCGGTTTTTGTGATGGCAGGAGGGTCTCTGGTTGTTACCAATAGTAGTTTTTCAAATAATTCTTTAGGGATTGTAGGGACGGGGAGCTCTTCAGGTACAGCAGCAGGTTCTGATTTATATTTAATGAATGGAACGTCAACGGGTTTTGTTGTGTCTACTCCACAGTCCCTTTCTGGGACAATTGCCGGAAGTGGAGGTATAACGGTTTCTGGTTCATCTATGCTAACTTTATCTGGGGATAATACTTATTTAGGCACGACAACCATTTCCTCCGGCACCCTGATCTTTTCAGGAGATACATCACTCCTGATGGGTAATATCAGCGATAATGGTTCTTTGGTTTTTAATCAGTCGAGTAACTCTTCTTATTCAGGAATTATCAGTGGAGTTGGATTTTTAACGCAAAACGGCAGTGCGACACTGACTTTGTTTGGTGCTAATACTTACAGTGGTACGATCAGTGTATCGTCGGGGACGTTACAGGCTGGTATTCAAGGGGCGTTTTCTGCTAGTCCAAATGTGGTGATGAGCAATGTTGCCGGGGCTGTTTTGAATTTGAATGGATACAATCAAACTGTCGGTTCATTATCAGGAGGAGGGAGTCTTGGTGGAAATATTGCTCTTGGAACGGGTACTCTAATTTTAGGAAGTTCTCCAGGAGGAACTTATAGTGGTGCGATCAGTGGTTCGGGAGGGGTAACAAGTTTCGTTACGAACCAAACGCTTGCTGGTGTCAATACATATTCCGGCGCGACGACTATTTCTGCGGGTAATTTGATTTTTTCCGGAGACACTTCACAGTTAGGAGGGAATATTATTAATAATGCCTCCTTGACATTTGATCAAATAACGAATTCCACATTCTCAGGGATTATCAGTGGAACAGGAATATTGACGCAAGAAGGCAGTAACAATCTCGTTCTTTCTGCTCCAAATACTTATACTGGATTGACGACAATTCTTTCCGGAACACTTACATTTTTTGCAAATACATCTGCTTTGGGAAATATTAGTGATGCTGGAGCGTTGGTTTTTGCACAAACGAATAACGCCTCTTTTTCGGGGGAGATTAGCGGAACAGGAAGCGTCGCTCAGAGTGGCAGTGCAATATTGACTTTTTACGGAACAAATAGCTACACGGGAAATACAAAGGTAACTTCCGGAACACTCCAAGCTGGTGCTTTAGATGTATTTTCTCAAAATTCACCTGTTGTGATGAGCAATGTACCGGGAGCTCTGTTAGATTTAAATAATTTTGACCAGACGATTGATTCTCTATCAGGGGGAGGATCTCTGGGAGGAAATGTTAATCTTGGAGGTTCTGCGACATTGACTCTTGGAATAAATGGTACGAGTTCAACATTTTCGGGGCAGATGAACGGGTCTGGTAGTTTGATTAAGTCTGGAAGTGGGATATTTACCCTTACAGGGGGAAATTCATTTTCAGGGACAACAAGTGTTGATGAAGGGATACTTAAGGGCGGTGCTATAAATACTTTTTCTCAGAATTCACCTGTTGTATTGAGTAACGTTTCTGGAGTTACTCTGGATTTAGGCGGCTTCAATCAGGGGATAGGATCTCTTTCAGGTGGAGGAACGCTTGGAGGTAATGTTAACCTCGGATCAGGAGTATTGACTCTTGGAGGTATTGGAACAAGTACATCATACTATGGAACCATTAGTGGTAACACTAATGGAGGGTTGACGAAGACTGGTACGGGAATACTGACTCTTTATGGAGCTTGTATATATGGAGGACGAACGTCAGTTAATCAGGGTGTTTTGCAAGCAGGAACAACTGGCGTATTTGCTGCAAGCTCGACGGTCGTTATGGGAAATACTTCAGGGGCGACCCTAGACTTAAATAGTTTCAATCAGACGATAGGTTCTCTTTCTGGGGGAGGGGGCACAGGAGGTAATGTTACTCTTGGGACAGCGACATTGACCTTGGGAGCTGATGGAAAAAGCACCTCTTATTATGGGGCGATTAGCGGTAGCGGGGGAAGCCTTTATAAAGCTGGAGCTGGTGTTTTCACCTTGTATGGAACAAATACCTATTCGGGTTCGACAACTGTCAATGGAGGTGTTGTCCGCGGCGGAGCCACCAATGCATTTTCTCCAGCTTCTACATTTATAACAGCCGATTCTCTTGGCGTTCTCTTAGATCTTAATAGCTTTAGCCAAACGATTGCCGGGTTATCTGGTGGAGGTGATACAGGGGGGGGCGTAACGTTAGGAATAGGAACATTGACTCTTGGAGGAAATAACAGAAGCACAACATATGCTGGAGCTATTATCGGATCCGGCGGATTGGTTAAACAAGGTACGGGAGTTTTTGCGCTTAATGGAGCAAATAACACCTATTCAGGACAGACGACAGTAAATCAAGGGGTTTTCCAAGCTGGAGTAACCAATGCTTTTTCTAGAAATTCCACTGTTGCGATGGCTAATACCTCAGGAGCAATGCTGAATCTTAATGGGTTTGATCAAATCATTGGAGCTCTTTCAGGAGGTGGCGGCGCTGGTGGTAATGTCACTCTTGGTGGAGGAACATTGACCCTTGGAGGTAATAATGCGATGACCACCTATCAAGGAGTTATTAGTGGAGGTGGAGGTGTAACGAAGGTCGGAGTAGGAACATTCACCTTGACCGGAGCTAATACATTTTTAGGGCTAATGACTATTTCTACGGGTACTTTGAATATTAATGGTAGTCTAAGCGGCAATGTTGTTGTGAATGGAGGAATGATTATGGGAACGGGAAGTGTTGCAGGCAACCTCACCGTTAATAGTCAAGGCACAGTTGCTCCGGGAAACAGCATTGGTACACTTAATGTAGGGAGTTATACGAACAATGGAGGCACCTATCAAGTCGAAATCAATGGTGTTGGCGCTAGTGATTTGATCAATTGTTCTGGTGCAGCCGTGATCAATGGCGGACAGGTTGTTGTCACTTCTATAGATGGAATCTATGATTTTGAAAATGCCTATACGATCGTCACTGCAGATAGTGTTAATGGCACTTATTCCGGTGTCACCTCAACACTTAGTTGGATCGTCCCCGTCCTTTCTTATGATGCCCGGCACGTGTATCTTGAAATGACGCTTGATATTGTTTCTGCGGCGGCAACGTGCAATGAATTGGCTGTTGCGAAGCAGATTGAAAATCTTACTGTCGCTCATAAAGGGCAGATTCCATGGTTGAATCAATTTTTAAGCCTTTCAACTGATCAGATGCAAGAGGCTCTCAATCAGTTAAGCGGGCAGCAGCACACCAATGATCTCTTTTCGACGACGATGATTAATCGCAATTTCATTAGAAGGCTGTACGATCCTATTCGTTATATTGTCACGACAAAGCGGTTAGCTCAATCGTATTGCCATCCCTGCTATGGAATAGGTTATGACACATCTCACGATAAATTTGACTTTTGGGTTGAGGGTGGTCCTGGGTGTATGCATGTAGATAACACGAAAATGGCTAGAGGGTTCCACTTAAATGGGTATGAAGTGACTTTTGGTGTTCAGAGAAGCTTTTTAGATAACTGGACTGCGGGCGTTGCAGGATCGTATGAGTCTGATGATATCTTATACAACTATTATGGGAGAGGAAGGAGTAAAACATGGTTGGGAGGAGCGTATTGCTTGTATCGTCCTAATCATTGTTATGGGATCGTCGATTTAACATATGGGCATAGCAAACGTTCGATGCGCCGGTCTGTAAACATTCAGAATGTATCGTACAAAATATACAGTAAACCAAAAATCACGCAGTACACGTTTTATGTAGAAATGGGGATAGATAAAACATGTGGAAATTTCTTAATACAACCGTTTGTAGGACTTGAAACTGCTCTCTATAGAAGCTCGCGTGTTGTTGAAAAAAGTCAAAGTATGTGGAACTTGATTGTGCATCAAAAGGAGAAACCCACAGTTAATGCTCGCCTAGGATTGCATATGACAGCGAATAAGCTCCCGTATAATTCGAAAATCAGTCTTGATGCCGCTTGGAATAAGCGATTAACGGATTCTAATGATGTGATTACTGAAAAATTTGTTTATTTTGGTGATGCTTTCAATATTTATGGTGTCGATGTCGATGGTAATAGCTTCGAGTGTGCCCTTACAGCTTCGACATGCGTTTTCAATAGCTGGAGGTTCTATATAGAGGGCGATGCCTCTTTATGGAATCGAGCATATATGCTCAATGTACTTGGAGGCGTCGAGTTTACTTGGTGACACAATGACAGAAACGAATGATATCATTACGACATATAAAGAAATTTACGATGTCGTCATCCCAGATTTAGATTACTACCTGCGTCAGATCGATTGCCGTGATGGGTGTCCGGTCAATACCGATCCTCGTGGCTATATGATCGCACTTCATGCTGGTAATTTTTTGGAAGGATACAAGATAGCAAGAGGTCCAAATCCCTTTGCTTCCATATGCGGCATGATCTGCGGTGCTCCATGTGAGATGACATGCCGTCGGGACCGTGTGGACAAGACGTTGACGATACGGGCTCAGAAGCGGTACTTAGATGAGTGGTTTGGTCTTGGAAAGGAAGCTCACGTCCGTTCTTTGGAGATGAGCTTTGCCCGAGGGTCGACTCATCCTACGCCCAATGGATTGAAGGTTGCTTGTATAGGCGCCGGAGTAGCTTCTCTGACGGCTGCGCACGATTTACTCCGTCTTGGCTATGCAGTGGATGTTTATGAGATGATGCGCAAACCCGGTGGCATGCTCACATACGGGGTTCCATCTTACCGCTTAAAAAATGACATTGCCTACAACGAAATTTTTGCCATCGAACACCTTGGCGCTAAAATTTATTATAATACAAAAGTCGGGCGTGACATCACATTGACGGAGCTGCAAAGCAACTATGACGCGGTTTTTTTTGGAATTGGATTGTGGAAATCGAGAGATTTACCGATTCCTGGGGCTGATGGATCAGATATTATTCGTGGAATTGAATATCTGCGCGTGCGTTGCATGGACGAAGAGTGGAAAATTGGAGAAAATGTGATTGTTGTTGGCGGAGGGAACGTTGCTTTTGACGTTGCCCGAACGTCGGTGCGTAATGGAGCCAAGAAAGTAACGATGGTTTGTTTGGAGTCTCGTGATGAGCAGACGGCAGATGAATTTGAGATTGAAGATGGCCTTGAAGAAGGTATCACAGTGATTAACAGACTTGCACCGGTTGCTGTTGAAAGAGACGGTGAAGGGAGGGTTTGTGGTCTTAAAGTCCAACAGATCTATTCGTTGTTCGACCATACTGGAAAATTTGCTCCAAAACCGATTCCTGACACAACATATGTGATCCCCTGCGATACGATTGCTTTGGCGATCGGACAAGGGATGGACATGAGTGTTTTTAATGGATGGGACAAAAAAGATCAATTAGCGCTTGATCGAGGGATCATCAAAACGGAACGAGGGACGGGCCGCACAACAGTGAAAGGGATTTATGCCGGAGGCGATGCTGCATTTGGCCCGGCTCTTTTTATCACAGCAATAAGGCATGGACAGGAAACCGCTCGTGCTATTGATGAGGACTTGCGTGGTGCCAAGCCATATAAGGAATTTGTTGGAGAATTTACAGAAATCGCGCCGATGAGGGATAAAAGTTATTTGAAAACAAAGTGGGCTTTACCCACAATGGTGCCTGCTGATGTTCGTGTAAAGAATAATGATATGGTTGAGAATAATTATACAGACGAAGCTGCGCATCAGCAATCTAATAGGTGTTTACAATGTCATGTCAGCCCTGTTTTCGATGGAAACTTGTGTATAAAATGTAATGGGTGCGTTGATGTATGTCCATGTAACTGTTTAAAGCTTATTCCCGTAAGCAAACTCAATTTAGACCTTGCCGAGGGGAATTTACGTCGGGCTGTTGATAATTTTTATAGCGTAGACTCCGCTTCGATGAGTGAGGAAGAGATCGCATTGATGGGCAGTGCCATGTTGAAGGATGAAGATCTCTGTATCCGCTGTGGTTTGTGTGCAGAGAAATGTCCTACGCAAGCGGTGACAATGGATGTGATGAACTATAGTTTTAGATGGATCGGATAATATGATTTGGTGTTTGGCTAGTTCTGTTGTCCTTGGTTTTGCCGGTATTGCTGTGTACGTTTATTACTTGCGTAAAGGACAATTTGAAGATCCTGAGGATGTTAAATATCAAATGTTTAGAGATGAAGAATAATAGACCATTATAAGTTTTGAAAGAGGTCTCATGCCTAAATATCGCAATTCATTAAATGATGATCCACATAGTGGGGATCCTCTTGTGTCTCGTCGTTCTTTTTTGGCTTTGATGGGCGTGGGTGCCTGTGTCTTTGGAGTTGGAGCATTGACTGGGGCGTCAATGTTGGGTTTTCTGTACCCGAATGCGATGAAAATTCCTCCGAGCATCTTCTCTATCGGCAGACCTGAGGAAGTTTTGGCGCGTGAAGGAAAGACATTCATTCCGAAACAGAAAGTTTTTGTTGAAGCGGCAGATGGAAAAGTACGTGTACAGACTGCTGTATGCACGCATTTAGGATGCACTGTG
This sequence comes from Parachlamydiaceae bacterium, assembly GCA_037143085.1. Lineage (GTDB taxonomy): Bacteria > Chlamydiota > Chlamydiia > Chlamydiales > Parachlamydiaceae > JBAWVE01. The sequence goes on from JBAWZJ010000028.1 coordinate 7,216, forward strand.
AATATGGTGGATACAGGGTATGCGTGTCCCTGTCACGGTTCGACATACGATCGGCATGGGAAAAATACAGGCGGTCCTGCGCCGTTGCCTCTAGTGTATTTTTCTGTGTTTAAGGGAGCTTCAGGAGATATCATGGTGGATAAATCGAAAACGACTCTCGATTGGGACGCCGCTTGGTATTCCCCTACAACGTAAGGAAAAAAGTATGGCTGTCTTTCAAGGAACACCGAGGGAATCGTGGGGAGAATATCTGCTGAATTTACCGGCGATGTTTGTCCGTTCGATTTTTCGTCATAATTATCCCAATAATGATGTCGATAGGTCTGAAATTGTATTCAAAAACTTTTTTCTTCATTTTCATCCGGTAAAATGCCACAAGCATTCATTGGATCCATTCTACACTTTAGGTTTAGGAGCTATTACAACCAGCTTGTTTTTGATTCTATCCTTTACGGGTGTCATTCTGATGTTTTACTATATTCCGACGGAAGATCGTGCGTATGACATTATGAAAGATTGGCAAAACACGACCCCTTTTGCGATGATGTACCGCAATATGCACCGCTGGAGTGCGCATATGATGGTGCTTTTTGTCTTTCTTCACATGTCTCGTGTTTTTTATACGGGATCTTATAAGGGAGAGCGCCGTTTTAATTGGGTGATTGGCGTGATGTTGATGGTATTGACCCTTATCCTTTCGTTTACTGGTTACCTCCTCCCTTGGGATCAGCTGGCATTTTGGGCGATCACCGTAGGGACGAATATCGCCGGATATGTTCCGAATCTTCCCGGTTTTGAATATAACGTCAACCGTGTCATGCTCTTAGCTTCAACAAATGTCGGGCAGGATGCCCTGATTCGTTTTTATGTTTTGCATGTTGCATTTCTTCCTCTGGTTACCGGGACATTAATAGGCGTTCACTTTTGGCGTATCCGAAAAGATGGCGGATTGTCTCGTCCTCCAGACAGAATTAGGCCTGATCCTCTCCGTGTGGTGCAGCGTTCCGATACAAAGGAGTCTTTTGCGCCCGGAGTGAAACGAACTTATGGGTTGATGGAACTTGTGCGAGGAACGTGTCCGACGGTGGATAAGGGTCCATATAATTTTGTGTTCACATGGCCGCACCTTTTGAGGGCGGAGTTGGTGGCATTTTTGTTTACTTTGGTTTTGGTTTTGTGTCTATCGTTCATTGATGCCCCATTGGAAGAACCGGCAAATCCGACAAAACCAACAAATCCCTCGAAGGCGCCGTGGTACTTTTTGGGTTTGCAGGAGATGGTTGCATATAATGCCTTTTGGGGTGGAGTGGCGATTCCTATGGGAATGGTTTTAGGTCTTATGGCAATCCCCTATCTCGATAGAAATCCTCATGGTTCGGGTTATTGGTTCCATCGCAGTCGCTATTTAGCGATATTTTTCTACACCCTATTTATGACATGGCAAGGATTGTTGGTTGTGATTGGAACCTATTTTCGAGGGGCTAATTGGGGATGGGTATGGCCGTGGACCGAAAATTTTGCAAGACATTGAGGAAAGATGCGTGGTGACCGGTATCAGATAGTTTTGATTTTTCTTGGGGTGGTTGCAACCATTCTCTTTTCTCATTTCTTATATAAGGAAATATTTCCCGAATATCGAATTTATCAGAAAGACTACATCGCACTAGAAAAATTCCGTTCGACATATACGGGTGAACCTCCTCCGGAATTCAGTGAAGGAGTTAAACAGATTGTGTTCGAGCGTGAGGATAAGGGCCCGGCGAAGATTGACCGCTGTACCTCTTGTCATGTCGCAATGCAATTATTTCATTTTTCTCCGGTTAAAATAGAGCATGATGCGAATGGATCGGTAATAAAAGTTCCTAATGAGGAGTATGTTTGGGGACGATTGGATCAAAAAATTGCCGCTCTTGTTGATGAAAAAGTCAATGCTCAGCTGATCCAAGAAGGGAATGCTTCTGAGGTAGAGAAAAGGAAACAGGAAGCTGCTCTTTTAGCTTCTTACAAAACGGCTAAAGTTGGTGAACACGTGTATGATGTCACCAAGGTGCTTGCAATGCATCCGTTGATAGGGAACGAGACTCGTCCATTTGAGTTGCATCCCATCGATGACTATGGATGTACTTCATGCCATGGAGGTAATGGCCGTGGATTGACGACGGAGACGGCTCACGGGCCCGTTTTTGATGGAGAATATGAAGCTGAGTTTATGGGGCCAAAGCCTGAATTTACCGAGAAAGATCCATTAAATGATCCGTTATTTTCCCGTGTTTTTAATAGCAAACCGGGAGACGATCTTTTATTTCAAACGACTCCTATTCTGGTAGGAAGTTTGATTCAGTCTAGCTGCATTCAGTGTCATGGACAAAGTAAAGCTGCTGTACATCTGAAAAATAGTGGAACGATCGATCTGTTGACGGAGAATTATTATCGAGGACGAGAACTTTTTTTCTCGCAAGCATGTTATGCATGTCACCGGATTTCTGGAATGGCTAGAGGGGGTGTTGGTCCAGAGTTGACGTTGGCCGGAAACAGTTATCCTTGGTATCTTAAAGAATCTATAGTATGGCCTCAAGCTGATCTGCGTACATCGACAATGCCAAATTATGTGCTTGACCATGTTGAGATTGAAGATCTGATGACATTTCTTTTATCTCAGAAAGGACGTCCCCCTGCCATCTCTGAAACGGACTATAAGGTTTCCGTTCAAAAGTGGGAAGGAGGCCGTAAAATGCCCTGGGAAGATCCTGTTCCCCCTTCGCAGATTCAAGATGTTCGCTATGGAATGAAAATTTTCGCGACGGAAGGATGTGCTGCATGCCACCGTTTGGAAGGGTTTCAGTCAAATGTTGGGTATCGAATTGAAAAAGAAAAAGATGTGAATTTTGAACAACTCGATAGGGAGCGTCAGTGGCTTAGAACATTATTTCCCGAGGAGAGCCGAGGTTCCGCTATTGTTCGTGCAATCGAAGCTCATGTGAATGAAATAGATGAACATATAATTTCGGACGCCCGTCAAGGATCTATTTTAGAAGAGATAGAAAAAGAATATCCTGGAGTCATTGAAGCTTTTTATTCCGATTTCCATTATGCGGAACGAGCTAAAAACCATGATCACGGGGAAATGGTAGATAAAAAGGCAGCAGCAATAGCCGAAAGCATGTGGAAAGAACGGATTCATCGGATTTTGATGATGTATATTCAAGAATATGGATTAGGGCGTTTGATTGGTCCGCGACCTAATTGGTCGGGCGTTTACCGTAGCGACGAGTGGTTGATGGAACACTTTCATAATCCTGGAGCGCATGTTCCTCGTTCGATTATGCCCGTATTCCCCTTCGATGATACGAAATTTTATACATTGACCTATATGTTGGATGTTCTAGGGAAGCGAAATCGCGATGCGGTAAGGGATATTTGGAATCATAAAGGATTTGATCCTCATCAAGCGTTTGAGATTTTTTGTTCTCAGTGTCATGGACCCTACCTCCAAGGTAATGGACCTGTTGCTACATGGATTTATCCGATACCAAAGAACCTCCGGAATGCTGAGTTTATGCGTAATTTGACGAGAGAGCATGTGTTTGATTCTATCATGCATGGGGTTCGAGGAACTCCAATGCCTCCCTGGGGAGAGACACCTCAACCAAAGCCAGGATATGATGCCGTTCCGGTGTTGAGCCAAGAGGAAATTCGAAAACTTGTTGATTGGATGTTTTCTTCTCTTCCTGGTGAAACGGTGATTAAGGGTGTTGAGGACGTTCCTAAGTGGCATTACACCACTAAGGATGTTTCCGATGAGCTGAAAAAAGAAGGCGGTTCGTTGAAAGCGGAGCTATTTTACGTTGTTCCGAATCCTGTTCCAGGGGAAGAGAAGAACCTATATTACATTAAAAAAGAATACTACACGAAAGAGAACCTTGCGAAAGGGGAACGGTTTTTTGAATTAAATTGTGCCGTTTGCCATGGAAGTGAAGCTGATGGGATGGGAATGCGTGCGAGTATTATGTTGGACGCCAAACCACGTATGTTGACCAATCTTGATTGGTTAAAGACAAGAGATGATCTGCGCTTGCTCCGTTCGATTAAATATGGAGTTCCCGGAACAGCAATGACCCCATGGGGAGATTTGACAAGTTCGGAACAGCGCCTGCAGTTAGTCATGTTCATCCGTTCATTGAGTGACGAGAAAGAGAAGCGAGACTCACTCATGGAATCGCTTTATAATGCCTTTGATATTGCTTTGTTGCATGTGGAACAAGCACGTATTCAAGAGTATTTAAAGTTGGATATCTTGCAGAATAAATATGTATCTATTGAGCGAGAACGGCAAGACAAAGAGAAGGATTCGGCAGATAAGGCTGTATCTCTTTATAAAGAACAGCTGGAACTGTCGGGTCAGATAGATGCACAAAAGAGAATAGATGAGCAATTTGTTGCTTTGAAAGTTACTGTCAGTAAAGAGAAAGATCTTTATCAAGGGATTGGCAATGAGTTGATTGCCGCCGATGTTGGAAGTCAGGAGTGGACGAATTTCCTCAAGCTCATGGAGTTAAATAAAGGTCATTATAGTGTTGTTGATGGGAAGTTATCTATTCGTGATGATAAAGATATGAAAGAGCAAAAAGTAAAATTGATCCAGGAGATAGCTTCAGGACTTAACGAAAAAGAACGAAAGAAGTTTCTATCGAAAATCGAAAAAGATAAATAAAGCTCTTTTTCAAAGAAAAAGCCCTTGAAGAAATCTCTCGGCACGAACGACTTCTACCCTATCATCAACGCGTTCTCGTTTCAGTTCTTTAACAACTTGAGTGGCATGGAAATCATATTTTTTCTGAAAGAAACGTAGCCCGTGGCTGACTTTGTCATCACGATATTTCACTTCGATAATTTGTTCTATTATATCATCTTTAGAAAAAGCAAAATCGACTTCATGTTTTTCTTTTGTCGTTAAATAATGGAGATTATAATTCTCTGCTAAATAATCAACTTTAGCATATACATGCTTGAGCAAACAACCCGCTATAAAATTTTCAAGCCGCGCCTCCTTTTCTCCTTTAACAAGGGCCGTGTCAAAAAAATAAATTTTCGGTTCTTTAATCAAACTACGAGCTATGTTCTTTGAAAAAGGAGTCACCCGAAAGACAATATATAGCGCCTCCAAAATTTCGATATATTTTTTTACCGTATTTGGGGAAAGCCCCGCATCTTCTGCTATTGATGTATACGAGATGGGAGATCCGACTTTCGTGCGCAACAATTCAAACACTAAACGGATGGTGTTTAAATTCTGGATATTGTCAAAATTTAAAACATCAACATGCAAAAGGCTATCAACATACTGCAGACGCCACCGGTTTGCATCTACAAGATCTTTTGATAGAAACGGTTCGGGAAATCCACTACGTTCCAAAAAACGATCTAAAGTATAGGGGACGTGGTCTTTATCACATTCCGCAGGAGAAAGCGGTAACAAACGATGAAGAAAATAACGCCCCGCTAGAGAGTCTCCAACTTGGTTAAATATTTCTAAGCGTGCACTACCCGTTACCAATATTTTTTGGTTAGAAGATTTGGTATCATAGATCCCTTTCAAATAATTTTTCCAGGAATCCATTTTATGAATCTCATCGAGAATCAATAGTTCAACCGAAGGAAGCCACGACTCTTCTAAAATAATTCTTCTGTCGGCCAAACGATCGTAAGATAGATACAAAGAGTTAGGAAATTTTTCGGCAATCGCTTTAGATAACGTTGTTTTTCCAGCTTGTCTCGGACCTGCAAGTAATACCATTTTTTTCGACAAATCGCGAATAATAGCCTCTTCTTGGAAACGATGCATAATCCCCTCTCTTGATATGACTATTTTGCATGAATTTGCGGAAAAGTCAAGACTTTTTCGCAAAATCTTGCGGCATAGTCATGCCGAAAAGGGGAAGTGAATCCTACATTCGAAGGTTTCGATGCAAAAAAACATGCGAAATTAGTTGTTTTTTTATTGCTTAATTATTTATAAATTTATATTTATTTTTGATTTCGATGTAATTGTTTTCAATAAATGTTATACCGAACGTCATTCAAAAGTTGGCGTTTCTAGCGCGCCAAAACCCCGGAG